>JAEYSJ010000122.1 GCA_023434855.1 Bacillota bacterium
TGCAATCAACACTACGAATGCTCCGACACCGGCAATAATCTTGGCTTTGGGTGATGCAAACAAGCCTCCGGCCGACTCCGCTATTCCCTCATCCGGAACATCGGCTGCAGTGGAACGGGCTGCCTCAGGCTGCTCTTTCCCGCATTCCTGGCAGAATTTTGCATCTCCAGGGATTTTAACACCGCAAAAAATACAATAGCGCATAACCTTACAGTACCTCCTTGTACTTACAAAGCTAGTTCACGTTCACAGGTAAAATTCACCAATTATTTAATTCTACATTATTCGCCAAATTCTGCAATTCCCCTTTTCTGCCTGCAGCACAAAAAAAGGGGACAGTCCCCTTTTCCGAGAGAACCGTCCCTGTTTCTATTGAAAAAGGCCTGGACATTTTTCGTCCAGGCCTTTTGAGCGTAAACTTATTTATCAAAGCTCAGGATTCTTTGTCCGTTTACCATCTTCAGGCCAGTTTTGGCTTGTTCAGCCGCTTTGCGGGCTTGCTGGGCCAGGACGGTGTGCGCAGCAAAGGATTTAGCGACGCCGGAAGTGCTCCTGGCAGCAAAAGTTGAAGTTTGATCCGGAGCAAGAATAATTGCCGAGTTCAAGTTGCCGCCGCTGTAGCCCAATTGGGTAGGAGTGAAGGTTTTAGTAGCTGTGTCGGAGGTGCTGGCAGGTAAATTAGGATAAATGTCGATCTGGTTGCCTTTGACAAACCAGAACCGGTTGCTGTCAGCATAGATGCCCCAGAGATAGCCGGCTGAGTTTACATTGCTGACCTTGGTCCAAGCGGACGGGGAAGTAAGATTGGCCACCGTGGTGCGGTATACACCGCCAACCATATTGGCAAACGATGCATCATAGTTGCCCAGGAATACATAGGCCGTATTAGCGTCAACGATGGTAATATCACGGAAATCGCCAGTCATGGAAGAGGTTTTGGTAACAGTAGTCTTAGTGAAGCTGGACAGGTCAATGATGTCCAGACGGGTGTCGGCATTGGCACTGCCAGCGTTCTGCATGCCGCCCAGGCTGCAGACGTAGAGCTTGTTGTTATAATGGTCGAGAGTGAAAGCGTTTTTGCCAACGGTTATATAACCTTCAAAATCCAGTGCACCGGTAGTGCTGTCGATGTATAATTTCACAACAACGCTGTCGGAATACACCGAATAGCCGCCGCTAGGATTGACGGTAAACAGCGCATACAGATAATCGCCGACCACAGTTAAGCCTTCACCATGGACCGAGGCACCGGTTGGTACAACTGATGTGGGAATGCTCGGCCATGCTGTCGGGAATTGATAGCTGGTCGGTAACTGGGTATAACCAGTGCTCATATTGACTACCGCAATTTTTGCCAAATCATAGCCGGTAGCATATAAGAAATTCCCCTTAGTGGCTACCGCGTGCAGATTAGCGACAGCGCTCCAGCTTGGCGTTGCAAGTGAAGTCCATGAGGAAGCAACCGGATCAAGGATTTTGTTTGGCGGTGCAGTAGGCGTATAATTGTATTGGCGCAGCACCAGGCGGCTTTCGTTACCCTGGAAGAAGTTAAACAGCGCCGGGTCACTATTTAAACCGGTGACCTTAGTGCTGGAAGTAAAAGTAGTAGGAGCTCCGGTCCGTTCGCCACTAATGGCGCCAGCCAAACCTTGCGAATAGCCGGCATCAACAACCGTGTAGCCAAATAAATTTTCTGTGGCAGCCAGCGCGGCCGAGCTACCAAGCACGCTCAATGTCAGGGCTGTTACGACAACCCGTTTGAGAAAACCGAATTTCATCTTCATGATTCATTCCCTCTCTTCTTTTTAATTTTGCTTGCTTGAAAAATTCTGGGATACAACATTATTCTTCGCCATCACGTCCTTCCTACCAGACTGGCCTTGCCTGCTGAAGTACGGGCATCACCTCCTTTGCTGCCTCGACTGCTTTTTAATACTTGTATTGCAAGGTTACATAGTAGGTACGGCCCTGCAGCGGATACTCAATGAGTTTATTCTGTTTATCACCGAGTGGATTTGATAAATTACCAGTACTGGTAAACGTCATCTCCGGCCCTTTGTCAAAGAGGTCGTTGACGCCGGCAATAATTTGCAAATATTTATCAATTTTATATTTGGCCCCCAGGCCGATGGTAGTCAGCGAGCTTTGAACCTTATCCGGGTCTTGCTGCCAGCAGTACATTTTGTCGATATATTTTAGCTCACTGAAAATCGCCAGCCGGTTATCAGGACGGTAGGTCAGGCGCACCGAGCCTTCCCAGTCCGGGGCGTAGAGCTGCGGCATCCAGTAATAAGTCTCCCCGGTGCCAGTGGGCGAATCATTTTTGGTCTGCTGCTTAGTATGCATATAAGTGCCTGCCAGGGTCATGTCCCATTTGTCCCAGCTGAAATTGCCCTGCAGCTCCACGCCGTTGGCTCGTCCTTTGGTCGCATTAGTATAAGACCAATAATTAAGGCCAAAGCGGTAAAGCTGCAATATATTTTTCGAATCGCGGCCAAAGTAGGTCAGCTGCACCTTAGAAGAGTCGGCTCCCAGCAGTTTACCGTCCCAGATAGCCGACAGGTCCCACTGGGTTCCTTCCTCAGGTACCGGGAATAGGCTCTGCCCAGCGTACTTGGGGTTGTTATAAGCATTAGGCCGGGGCAGAATACCGGCGCCGTCACCGGCAATCTCATACAGGTTGAGCAGCCGGTAGTAGGTGCCATAGGTGGAGCGCAGCATTAGATTATCGTCCACTTTCTTTTTCAACGCCATCTGCCAGGTGACCTTATCATTGACCTGTGAATCTTCCTGATCGAACCATTTATTTAAGTCCGATTTCCCCAATGATCTACCCATGACTTCGGAATAATTGTAACGAATACTGGGAGTCAGCCACAGATCGGCTGCCTCGTTGAGGGTAATGGTATCCTGCAATTGGAGATTGAACAGGGTATGTTCATAAGAGGTCCGAAACCGCTCACGATTGGTAAGGCTGGGTTCAAAGTCATTTTTATCCATCCGGCTGCCGTTTACATCCATTTTTTCCTTAGACCAGTTGGCCAGGAACTCAACCATATGGTTGTCAAGTGTCTTATAGGTGCCGTCAATAGCTCCGCCGAACCGCCGGGAGTCATAGGCACTCCATTTGCCAAGCACGGTTTCCATTCCGCCATTCGTTGCATGATCCGGATTGCTGTAACGCTTATCCTGATCAAGATAGTTGAGCTGCCAGCCCCACTCCAGATCGCCCGCCGTATCCCGCCGGCCCACCAGCAGATCCTTGCTGGTTAGCTCCTGCCGTTTCCGATCGAACCAGCCTGGCAAGTCAACACTTGAGTACGTAGGGTCCGAGATATCCCCGGTGAGTTGTAGCTTTTGCGGCAGTCCCCGGTCAATTTTTTTCCAGCCTCCTTTGACCAACCAGTGGTCATCCTGCCACTTGATGATGGCGTCGGTATTTTTATAATCGTTATTCTTACGCCAGCGGGTGTCATCCTCAGAGAACTGGGACATTTGTTTAATTAAGCCTTCTATTGCTGATTGATAACCTGTTATGTTATTATCCAGTTTAGACTTTACATCAGCATTATAGCTTTGTTCACCACCAGGATATAATCTGTTTATAAAATCTTGTTTGGTTTCTCCGGGTATGTATTTTCTATATAATTGCCAGTAATTATCTTGGGCTGTAGTCAGAAGCCCCTCATAATTAGTATTAATTTCTTCATTAAGCTGCTCTGCCGTAGAAACCTCAATATTATAATTCTTAGCTAAGATTAACTTTGTACTGTCAAACGCGAGTGGCATTTCCGCCTGTAATCCGGGCATATATTTCGCATATGCCGCATCCGAGCCAGGATTTGTATAACGGAAATCCCCATCGCTCTGATCGCGGTTGATGCCGATCATCAGGCTGCCACGAGCCAGCGGTTGCGTAACTTCCACGCCCAGTGTCTGTCCACCCCAGGAACTCTTGCCGACAGCGGCTGAAATATTAGCCTTGTCAGGCCTCTTGGTTACGATGTTAATGACGCCGCCCATATAAGTACCGCCGAACCGCGCCGGGATATAGCCGCGATAGACCTCGATTCGTTCAACATTGTTGATTGGGATTGTCGATATATCCACAGCCGCATCGCCACCCAGGTTGGACAGCACACCGTCCACGAATACACCTACCTGAGCAGCCGTGCTGCCCCGGACAGTAACTGTAGTATATTGTCCCTTGCCGGATACATAGCGGACATGCACACCAGGCACATCTTTCAACAGCTCCGGCAGCGTCTTCTGCTCGCCTTTATAATCATCGGGTCGGATAATGGTCACTGTACCGGGTGACAGCTTGGATTCCCAGTCAGGGCGCTTGGCCTCTACTGTGATGGACTCCAGCGAATATTCCTGCGCTGCTTTGCTGTCCGCTTTCACAGTTTCCTTCGTTTCCTGTGATCGCTCGCTGCCAGCTTCTGCAGCATATACGCTGCCGCCATAATCAGGTGTCCAGGTCAGTGCCAAGGCACAGGCAATACTGACTGCCAGGGCTTTTTTCTTCAATCTGTGTTGCTTCACTTCGAAATCTCTCCTCTTTCTTCTTAAGCAAGTTACTGAACTAATGGTCTTTCATTCCCTCCTCATCTCTTCAATTCCTGAACCCTCTCCCTGTCACTCGCAGGTCAAACGAAGATTGTCCGTACAGGCAGTTGTCCTGGCTCTGATTCATTGCTTACTCCAAGCCTTCCCAGGATTCAATCCCAGTGGCATCTTATGAAGCTGCTCCTC
>JAEYSJ010000163.1 GCA_023434855.1 Bacillota bacterium
ATCTTTATGCGGCATTTTCTGCCGAAAAGCTGATTGTTATTGAAAACGAGCCGATTAGTGAGCGGGATTTAACAGGCGGTAGGGCAGCGGAGCTATATTTGCGTTTGTTGCAGCTGCCACAAGTCAGTGTAATGACGGAAGAACAATTTAAGCTCCAGTTTAGCAGGAACTAAAAATACAAAAGAGGTGGTTATATAGTAATCGTTTTATTACCGGGAAATACGCGATAGCTACGGCAGCCAGATAACTTATACAATGGCCGGTTTCGGAAGGGGGTGTGTGATGAATTTATTTAAAGCAGGGGTTCTGGGGCTCACATTGATCGCTGTTTTAGTTAGCGGCTGTAGCAATGACCATAAAGCACTTCCCGTCAATACGGTTAAAAAACCGCAACGGATTGTGTCTTTAGTCTTGGGAGCTGATGAGATATTGACGGATTTGGTTCCTGTATCTTCAATTGCGGCGTTATCCCACCTGTCAATAGATGAAGGAATCTCAAACGTAGCCGATAAGGCTTGGCAAGTGCCGGCAAGAATCAAAGGGAATGCGGAAACTGTTATCAGCCTTCACCCCGATTTGGTAATTACCACCGATTATCATCCGGTTGAATTAATACAAACAATACAAGATGCCGGAATCCCTGTACTTGTTTATAAAACACCTGGAACTATCGAAGAAATCAAGCAAAGTATTCGCCAGATCGCTGCAGTGGTTGGTGAAGAGGCTGCCGGAGCCCGCATGGTTGCTGAAATGGAAGCTGCTATAAGTCAGGTGGGAGATAAGATAAAATATGTACCGGCAGAAAAACGGCTGACAGTACTGCGGTTTTCCCTGCTGGGCGGCGGCGGCGGAAAAGGAACATTATTTGATGATATTTGCGGCTATGCAGGTGTGACTAACGGAGCAAGTATAGTAGGGTTAGGCAGGCACGAAATATTGTCAAAAGAGCAGATCGTTCTCATTAATCCTGACATGTTTTTTGTTCCAACCTGGGATTACAACCAAAAAACTAATTTTGAGCAATATAGGGCGGATATACAAAATGATCCGGCTCTGCAGCCGGTACGTGCTGTCAAAACCCAAAAACTTGTCATGGTACCTGACCGGCATCTGGTCTGCGCCTCACAGTATATTGTTTATGGAGTACGTGATATTGCCAGAGCTGCGTATCCGGAATATCTGGAAAAAGCATTAGAGAAGTAGATGCGATTAAATTGTGTGGCAATGGATTTGCCAATTGTCGAGACATGAGGAGCGGAGAAATGGATCTTGTATTTCTGACGAATATTGAACGGCAATACACAATGCTGGAGCAGGTCCGGCAAAGGCTAGCCCGTCAGGGTCGAATGGATAACAATGGTAAAACCGTCTTGCTTAAAACAGAAATGCCTTGGAATCTTAGGTGGGAACAAAAATTGACAAATGCCCGCTTAATTGTATTTTCCCTGCTGGGTACCAGCCGGGACCTGAAGCTTGTGCAAACTGCGCTGCAATTTGTGCAGGCAAAAGGGATAGACTATGTTGTTCTTGCTTCAGCTCCCGAGCCTGAAGATACGAGTTCCGGAGTTACGCCAGAGGAGCAAGGGCTTATAGAAAAATATCTTTTGTACAGCGGTAATAGCAACTATGAAAACTTGTGGCTATGGCTGGAAGCTACTTATTGCGGCCAGGCAGCAGAGTGGAAATATCCTGAGCCGTTATGCTGGAATGGTATTTATCATCCCCGGTCAACACAGCATTTCCGGGATATTACTGCTTACCAAGAAAAGTGGTGCTATTCTGACCGTCCTACAGTGGGAGTTATTTTTCCCCGTGATGAGTGGATTTGGTCAGATCTGGCTTATGTTCAAGCTTTAATAGAAGAACTGGAAAAGCAAGAAGTAAATGCTGTTGCCGTCTTTAGCACCTGGGGCCGTATTCCCGAAGCTGGTGTGCCGGGAATTGAGGATACGGTTAAGCACTTATTCTATAAAAATGGCGTTCCTATTATAGATGTACTGATAAATACGATTAAGTTTTCCCTTACTTCCGGCAGGCCAGAGGAACAGGAGTTCCTTCATCAGCTTAATGTACCGGTTTTACAGGCCTATACATTAATACAGCCATGTAGTGCGTGGCAGGACAGTATTGCTGGCTTGACTTCCACTGAGATCATTTGTATGGCAGCTATGCCTGAATTTGACGGTGTTATCCATACCGTTCCTATTGCCGGGAAAGAACACCTTACTGATGGAACAACCCGCCACCAGATGATACCGGAGCGGGTAAGCCATGTAGTAAATAAAGCTAAAAGATGGGCGAAACTTAGGCATAAAGATAACAGTAATAAAAAAATAGCTATTATTTTTCACAATTATCCACCTAATAATTCCAGCATTGGCAGTGCCGTTGGACTGGATACACCTCAAAGTGTCTGTTTATTGCTTGACAAAATGGCTGAGCTGGGTTATCGTCTCGATTTTGTACCGGCAGACGGCGAGAGGCTGATGCAGGAAATATTGGCTCAGGCTACGAATGATCAGCGTTTTCTGACAGAACAGCAGCTAACTGAAGCGCCCGGACACGTACCGAAGGAAGTCTATCAGCGCTGGTTTGAAGGCTTTCCCTTGTATAATCAGCAGCAATTGACAAATGATTGGGGAGAGCCGCCAGGCGAAGTATTCCAGTATGAACAGCAGTTGCTAATACCCGGACTAATAAACGGTAATATACTTATCTCCGTTCAGCCGCCACGCGGCTTTGGCGAAGAGCCGGGGAAAATTTATCACTCGCCGGACCTTGCGCCGCCGCATCATTATTTGGCATATTATCATTGGATAAGAGATATTTGGCAGGCTGATGCCGTTATTCATGTGGGTACGCACGGTTCACTGGAATGGCTCCCGGGGAAAGGAGCCGGACTCTCGAAAGAGTGTTATTCTGATTTGGTTCTAGGTGATCTGCCCAATGTTTACCCCTATTTGATAACTATTGTCGGAGAAGGCATTCAGGCCAAGCGGCGCGGTGCCGCCTGCCTGATCGGGCATATGACACCACCGGTGAGTCGGGCCGATACCTATGGCGGCTTGACGGAATTAGAAAAGCTGTTGGACGATTACGCTCATTTTCAGCAGAATCAGCATGGGAATGCAGCTGTTGCTATTGAACTGATTCGCGATAAGGCAGTACAGCTTAACCTGCAGCAGGAGGTGCCAGAACTGCCAGGTCAGTCGCTTGATGAATACCTACAGCGCTTGCATGCCTATATAACTGATCTTAAGCATATGCAAATCCGGGTTGGCTTGCATGTTCTGGGCTGTGCGCCGCAGAAGGAAACGCTGAATGAGTATATTTTTGCTTTAACAAATCTGCAAAATGGTGAGGTACCCAGCCTGCCTCAGACTATTGCGGCAGCATACGGTTATGACTATTATACGTTACTGGAGCAGAGCTGTAGACTGACTGCTGATGGCAGCAAGACTTATGGCATTTTGGCTGAGGAAGTACGGTGCCATTCTAAGGAAGTAATAACCTATTTAGCGAAACAATTTTTTTCAGATGAAAAGGCCGAAAAATGCCTGGAACTGCCCTGGATGGCTGCAATAGACCCGCAAATACAACAAAAACTGTTAGCGGTTGTCCACTATATTTGCCAGAGAATTGTTCCCGCACTTAGAAAAACAGAGCAGGAAATTACGAATACGCTTAAAGCTTTGGACGGCCAATTTGTTGAACCCGCCCCGGCAGGTGCACCTACAAGCGGCATGGCAGACATTTTGCCGACAGGCCGCAATTTCTATGGTGTAGATCCAAGCGCTTTGCCGAGTCCCGTAGCCTGGGAGGTTGGCAAGAGGCTGGCTGATCAGGTAATAGAGCGGTTTATTGCCGAAGAAGGCCGTTATCCGGAAGAGATAGGCATGATTTTGTGGAGTGGCGGTAATATGCGCAGCCAGGGTCAGTGTGTGGCCGAGTTTTTGTACTTATTGGGTGTGTGTCCTGTTTGGCAGTGTGGCAGTCAGCGGGTAATCGGCCTTACGGTTATTCCTCTAGTCGAGCTAAAACGACCGCGAATTGATGTAACTGCCCGGATTAGCGGCTTATTCCGGGACACGTTGCCTGATTCGGTAACCTGGATGGATAAAGCAGTGGCGATGGTGGCGGCGCTTGATGAAAGTCCTGAGGAAAACTACATCCGCAAACATGTACTGGAGGATGTGGCTGCAATGGAATCCGATGTGGATGGATCACATTTATGGGAACAGGCCTGCTGCCGGATTTTCGGTTGTCCACCGGGAACCTATGGAGCGGGTGTAGGTCATCTGCTGGAAGAGAAAAACTGGCAGACAGTAGATGACCTTGCAGCAGGCTATATCCGGTGGAGTGCTCATGCCTATAGCGTAAAGGAAAGAGGCAGGTTTGTACCTCAATTATTTAGCCGCCGTATGTCAAAACTCGATATCACTGTAAAAAATGAAGATAATCGGGAAGTACACATGCTTAATTCTGATGATTTTAACGCCTATCACGGGGGAATGATTGCGACGGTTCGCAGTTTACAAGGCAAGGCACCACGCTCTTATTGCGGTGATACTGCAGACAGGCAGAGAGTTATGCTTCGCAGCCTGGAGGAAGAAGCACGGCGGTTATTCCGGGGCGAGTTGCTTAACCCCAAATATATCGAGGGTATGATGCGCCACGGCTATAAAGGTGCGGCAGACCTCGCCGGAGTGGTAGCTCATAGCTTCGGCTGGGATGCGACCAGTGCGGTAATGGATGACTGGATGTATGAGGCTTTGGCCCAAGAATATGCATTAAATAACACGATGCAGGAGTGGATGAAACGAGTTAACCCATGGGCACTGCAGCGCATGGCCGAAACATTGCTTGAAGCCTCACAGCGGGGATTGTGGCACGCAAGGGCTGAGACGAAACGCGAGTTGGAGCAGCTTTATCTTTCGATTGAAGGCGAGCTGGAAGAACGAAGCTAGCAGTACATAAGTTGTTGTGAAGGAAAAGTCATAGTGGAGGATTTAACTGTAGCCGGAACTGTTTTTTGGGAGTAATAAAAATTGGGGAGATGAGCGCGAAATGCATGATCAGAATGGTTCGGAAATTCTTGAGCTTTTTAGTAAACTTGCTCCGTATTTAAACGAAGTAATTCCCGGTGATTTTGGCATAGCTGTGGTGAAAGATGGCAAGTATGTTTTTTATGCACCGGCCAAGACACTGGATCTAGGCACAAAGATAGGCTCACCTGTCAATCCGGGTGCAGCTAAACAAGCCATTGAGTCAGGCCGGGCTGTTTCCCGAATTGTCCCTTTGGAAAAATCCGCATATGGCACTGCTTATCTGGCTTGTGCAACTCCTTTTAAAGAGTCAGGAAAGGTGGTGGGCTGCATTACCATTACGCAGAGTACGACTTTATTGGACACTATGAATGACATATCGAATGAAGTTGCGGCTTCAGCCGAACAGCTTACGGCCGGTATGCAGGAGCTGGCCAGTCGTGCTTCGGAGGTAACTGTTGCAACTGGTGAGCTGGATGCTTTAAGCAAAAGGCTCATGGATTCAGCACAGCGTACCGATGAAATTATTAATTTTATTCGTAATGTTGCTGCTCAAACCAATTTACTTGGCCTAAATGCAGCTATTGAGGCGGCCAGGGTTGGCGAAGCCGGCCGGGGCTTTAGTGTCGTTGCAGAAGAAGTGCGCAAGCTGGCGGTCGCCAGTGCAGATTCAGTGAAAAGCATTTCCCAGGCTCTCAATGAAATTCACGAGGCGATCCGGCAGTTGTCCCAGAAATCGCTGAATATAGATGAAAATAGTAATGGACAGAACGAAACCATACAGCAAATGGCTGGAGCCAGCCAAGCTCTTGCTGAAACCGGCGGGAGGCTGGCCCATACAGCCCGGCAGCTGTATACGATATCGGAATGAGTATAGTGTGGCTGTAGTTAGGTAAAGGGGAATTGTCATGACAAAGATACAAACTATTAAGCGGCAATTGCTCATTGGCGGAATTATCGTGACGATTATTCTTCTTCTGGCTATAACATTTATTGCCAAAGGCAGGGTAACAGACCTTGCCGGCAGGCAGCAGCCGGCCGGTGTAAAACCTCTTGTAGAGATAGAGGCGGTCAGCCGCCGGGACATGGTGAAACAGGTTACGCTTAGCGGCTTAACTGTTTCGGGTGCTCAGGTGGATCTTGCCGTAAAATATACAGGACGCATTGAGCGGGTGTTGGTGGAGCTTGGCCAGCCGGTTACTGCCGGGCAGGCGATAATTATACAGGATTCACAGGATGTTGAACTGGCTATTGCCCGGGAAGCGGCAGCTGTACGGCAGGCAAACGCGGAAATCATTGAGACCGGAGCCGCTTATGCCGCTAATTATCAGAAAGCTGAAGCTGATTTGCGCCGCACTGCCGACAATTATCAACGTTATAAAATGTTATATGACAGTGGTGCTATTTCTCTGGAGCAGCTGGATTCGACCAGGCAGCAAATGGTTAATGCCGAGGCGAGCTTTGCAGCACTTAACCGGCAGGCAGTGCCTGAAGGTGGATCGGCAACAATGGAAATAAAAAGAGCCGCTCTTGCAAAAACAGAATTCAGCCTTCAGGCCCTGGAGAGGCAGCGGCAGGATATGACGCTGGTTGCGCCGCGCGATGGAATTATCGGCTACCGTCAGGTTGAAGTTGGAATGCTGGCTCAGGCTGGCCAAAAGCTACTGACTATTGTAGATAATAATAATGTTTATGTCGATTGCCAGGTGGCTGAAGAAGATATAGCTCAGTTGCACAATGGAATGGAACTGCAGGTACATATTGAGTCTCTTGGTGCAATTTACCCGGGGCAAATTGCTTATATTAGTCCAGCCAGTGACAGCAAGACGCATGCCTTTACCGTCAGGCTACAACTTAAACAGAGTGCTGATTCACTAAAAGGCGGGATGTTCGCCCGTGCAGTGCTGGACGTGCCTCTGAGATTGCAAGCATTGTCTGTTCCTAAGGAAGCACTCCTGGAAAGAAATAATAAACAGTATGTTTTTGTTATTAATAAAGATAAGCAGGCTGAACAGCGTTTGGTACAAACCGGACTTTATAGTGACGGGAAAGTGGAAATTCTAGCGGGACTAACTGCTGGCGAGCAGGTTGTGGTTTCTAATCTTGCCAGAATGAAACCGAATGTGGCAGTTGAGATTGCATCCGGAGGAAAAGAATGAATATAACCAGGTTTGCTATTCGGAGACCTGTCGGAATGACGATGATTATTCTGCTGTTTGTGGTATTAGGTCTCTATAGCTATTTCCGGATTGGCATTGAATTGCTGCCTGCCTTAAATACACCTTATGTGTCGATAACGGTTGATTATGACGGAGCCAGTGTCCAGGAGGTGGAGGAGCAGGTTATTAAACCATTGGAGCAGTCACTTTCCTCCCTGTCACATTTAAAGAGAATGCTGGCCATGGCCAGAGCGGAAAAAGCTCTGGTTATTTTAGAATTCGACTTTGAGGCTGATTCTGATATGGCCTTAATCGAAGCAACTAAGCTGGTAAACCGTGCTAGAAAAAATCTGCCCGATGATATTAGTGAACCTGTTGTGACAAAAAGGGACGTTAATGCGCTTCCCATTATGGAAATTGCCGTAAAGGCGAAATATCCGCTATCTGACATTTATGGAAAAGCTGATCAGGTCTTTAAAGAGCGGCTTCAGCGGGCAGACGGTGTATCCGATGTTGCTCTGGGAGGAGGACGGGATCGGGAACTGGCTGTAAAAGTAGATAAAAACAAGCTCTTTCAGTATAATATTTCTCTTCAGCAAATTGTAAACCGCATTAAAGGAGAAAATGTGATGATTCCGGCTGGTTCTGTTTTTACCGATAAAACAGAAACAGCAGTACGGCTGGCGGCACGCTATACTTCGCCGGAAGAAGTTAGACGTGTTTATGTGACTAACACGGCTGGAGCAGCCGTACCGTTAACCCAGATAGCAGAAGTAACCGAGCAGGACAGTCGGGCAAACCGCTATGGCAGGGTAAATGGGGATGAAGCAGTTTCTTTGCAGGTTTATAAAAATAGTGATGCTAATATAGTGTCCACTGTCAAAGGCGTTAAAAGTCAGCTGGATTTGTTGCAGTCCGAATATCCCGAATACCAGTTTATTGTTGTTACCAATGATGCCCGGTATATTGATAATTCGTTAAAGACGACCTTATGGACGCTGGTGGAAGGCATTATTACTACCGGATTGGTACTGCTTCTGTTCTTAAGAGGCTGGCGTTCTACCGTCGCTGTTATAGTGGCTATACCCGCATCATTGATTTCCACATTTTTGTTTATGTACATAGCCGGCTTTACTTTTAATATGATGTCTTTGATGGGGATGACTTTGTGCATTGGCGTGTTGGTCGATGACTCCATTGTGGTGTTAGAGAACATTCATCGCCACATCAAGTTGGGAAAAGCTGCGGATATTGCGGCTGAGGATGGACGCAATGAAATTGGTATGGCGGCCATCGCTATTACCTTGTGCGATGTCGTGGTTTTTCTGCCGATCGCTTTTATGGACGGTATGACAGGACAATATTTCCGTCAATTTGGCCTGACAATCGTGTTTGCAACATTGTTTTCCTTATTTGTCTCCTTTACACTAACTCCCCTAATGACTGCTCGCCTTTTTAAAGATGGTATTGTGGAACCGGTTGGTAGGATCTGGCTGTTTATGGACAGGCTTGAACAACAGACGATTAGCCGATATGAACAGATTCTATGCTGGTGTTTAAAAAACGGCAGGAAGGTTGTTGTTGCCGTTTTAGCATTGTTTGTGCTGACAGCTGCTCTAATTCCTGCTGGTATTATTGGTACTGAATATATGCCGAGAACGGATGAAGGCAGCTTCCGGGTAACGGTTGAACTGCCTGTGGGTCAAAATATAGATGTGACGGATGCTGTAGTTGGTCAGCTAGAGGAGTATATCAGGACAATACCGGAGGTCACTAACTGCTTAAGCTATATTGGTGACAGTGGCGGAAATAAAGCTAAGATTACCGTTCAACTGGTTGATAAGAGAGAGCGCAGGCGCAGTGTATGGCAAATCACAGATGATATTCGGAGCTTCTCACGCCGTAACCTTATCCAGGCAACTATACGTGTTACGGAGACCGAGTCATCTGTTGCCGGTGTATCGCTAAGCGGTGCAGAGGATTTTGCTCCAGTACTGATTTATTTGCTGGGCTCCAACATGGATGAACTAATTGAAGCCTCCCAGCGGGTACAGGCTATTCTTGGCTCTATTGATGGGATAAAAGATGTCCGCAGTAACTATAAAGAAGGAGCGCCAGAGTTTAAGCTGACCGTTGACCGCGATAAATTGCGCGTTTACCATACGGCAGTAAGTGATATTAAAGACGCTTTTTCGGCTGCAGTTGATGGCAAAAAGGCGGGAATCCTTGCAAATGACCGCCATAACAACGGGCTGGATACGGATATTGTTGTGAGACTGAAAGACAGTGACCGGTTTAAGATAGAGGATTTTAAAAGCATATCACTTAGCGGCGGCAGTAGTTTCCTTGGTAATGTGGCTACAATTGAAGAAGGTGTCGGACCTATCAGTATAACCCGGCTGAACAAACAGCGGGCGATCATTGTTCAGGCAAATATTTCCGACAGGCCGCTTAAAAAGATAGTGCAGGATATGGAAAGCCGGTTTAAGCAGGAGCCATTTCCTACAGGAGTAACTTATCGCTTTGCCGGTCAGATAACGAATATGGACAGTGGCTTTGGAGAGGTATTTCAGGCCTTAACCTTATCCCTGCTCCTGGTATATATGTTACTAGCAGTGTTGTACGAATCAACTGTTACTCCGCTCATTCGCATGTTCTCCCTGCCGCTGGGCTTGATAGGGTCATTGCTGTTTCTGCTGCTTACTCATAATACAATTAATCTCTATTCACTAATTGGCATTTTGGTAATGGATGGGCTGGTAGCCAAAAATGGGACTTTATTGCTGGATTATACACTCACCCTTATGAGCAGAGGGATGACAGCTTATGATGCGGTAGTAGAAGCAGGTAAAATCCGGCTCAAACCAATTACAATGACCACACTTACCATGGTAGTCGGTATGCTGCCAACAGCTCTGTCTTTGAACGAAGGAGCTGAGACACGGATTAGTATGGCCTGGGTACTGATCGGCGGGTTGCTTTTCTCTACTTTTTTCTCTTTAATCATTATTCCAATCATTTTTTTGTTTTTTGAGAGACATCCGGTAAAGCACTGGCTTACCCTCGCCGGCGCCAAAAAATATGTTGATAGTACAACAGAAGGAGGTAGAAAGTGAAAAAAATAAGCTCCCTAAAAATGCTTATTCTCGGAATTACAGGGCAGTGCAACTTTGCCTGTGTGTACTGCTATGCAGACAAGCATCCGCAGCAGTGTATGAGCATTGAGACGGCAATAAAAGCTATTAATATGGCTGCTGTAGGCGGCAGGCCTTTTGTTCTGCAGTTCAGCGGCGGTGAGCCGCTGCTGGCCTTTGACGTCCTGCAGAAAGCAGTGAGGTATGTACAGCAAAAAAATATACCTGCGATTTTGCAGGTGCAGACAAATGGTTCGCTGATAACACCGGACATGGCAGCTTTTTTTCACAGGAACCGCGTTGGGGTCGGCGTCAGTCTTGACGGCCGCCCAGGGCAGAATGACTTGCTCCGCTGCTTGCCGTCAGGTGCGGGTACCAGCCAACTGATTGTACGGGGAGCGAATTTTCTGGCGGCTGCAAAAGTAGAAATCGGAATTACCTGCGTTGTGGCTGACAGCAACGTACGCTGTTTACCGGGAATTGTGGAAATGGCTTATTATCTTGGCAACGTACGAAAACTAGGTTTTGACCTGCTCAGGGCTCAGGGGCGGGGCAGTGCAGTTCAGCCGGCAAATGATCAGGATGTGGCGGCAGGCCTGTCTGCAGCGGTAGATAAGGCCCGCCAGCTGGAGAAATCTACCGGCCGCAGACTTCTTTTTTCGCATTTGCAGCGGGTTGAAAATCTGGCTGGAAAACAATTGACCGGTTTTGCTCATTGTCATGCGATGAACGGAGAAGCCGCTTTTGTTGATGCAGCAGGTGAAATATACGCATGTGCTTCTTTGGCAGGTTTTTCTGAATACAGATTAGGCAATGTAGAGCTGGGAATTGATTTTCGGCAGCAAGCGCAAATCGGTGAATTTATCCGGCAAAGTATGGCGTTCTGTCCATCCTGTTCATCCTTTACTCTATGTGGCGGAGCCTGTTTTGCCCGCTGGTACGGCTCACAATGTCCTGGTGCTCCCTACCCGCCGGAATGCGCCTTGAAAAATGTATTTATTAAACAATACCGGCAAGAAGCCAGTCACTGACTAGCGACTGCCAATGGAGTTACTAGATGTAAAATAGGAGAGAGAGGTTTATGTTGTGATGAAAGGTAAGAAAGTGGATAACCGGAATTTTTGGAAACAGGTATCATTAGGTCTGCTGGCAGCGGCCATCTGTATGCCGCAGGCCGGATATGCGGCGGATAAAGCCGAGGAGTTTACGCTTGATTCTATGTTGGTTACTGCCCAAAGACGGGAAACCAGTGATTTGAATACGGCAGCTGCCGTAACGGTCATTACTGCGGAAGAGCTTAAGGCAACAGGAGCGATTTCTGTATTTGATGCCTTGGAGCATGTAACGGGCGTTAGTGGAGTATCTACTGGTGCCGGTGGAGCCGAATTCGGCATGACAGCATCGCGGATCAATATTCGCGGCTTTAATCAGGGAACGCTGGTTTTGGTTAATGGTTCTCCTATTAACTTGCTTAATTACAATGGCACCGGCGGCATTCCGCTGGCAGCGGTTGAACGAGTGGAAGTTATTAAAGGGGCTGCTTCAACGCTGTATGGAGCGGAAGCGCTGGGTGGAGTCATCAATATTATTACGAAAAAGCCCGGCGAGGATAAGAAGACTACAGTTAGCCTAACAGGCGGCAATTATAATAAAAGCTGGTCTGTTGGTACTGATTTTGAGAAGGGATCTTTGTATGTACAGCGCGAATATACCGGTGATATTACCCGGACATCAAGGGATAATATATCAGCTGCCCAATATTATGGTTTAAATAAGGGCTATAAAAACAGCCTTTTTTATACGATGCAGCTAAATGACCGGCTTAATTTTAACTGGTCTTATGCTGATTCTCAGTCGAATCGTCCCCGGTATAACGCCAATGGCTCTAATTATATCGACTATGTTTACGATGATGTACGCAATAATGTTAATTTTGTTTATACGGATGAGGAAAATAACTATCGTTCCGTCCTGTCTTATAATAATCGACAAGCAAATGCAGATAAATATACCTATTCTACTAAAAATTGGGGAATCAGTGAGCGTTATGATATGTACAGCATCAACTGGGACAACCAAAAAAGCTGGCAGTTGCGCAATGATCTCGATACGTTGATTGCGGGGGTGACTATTGATCGCGAGCATTATAACGGACTAGCCAGCAGCACAGCGACAATTCGAAACAATACTCGGCGCGACAGCTTTGCCGCTTATGGCTCGTATACATATGTCGTCAATCCCCGGTTCAATACAACGCTCGGCCTGAGAGGGCATTTCGTCAATGATTATACCGGCAGGGAGAATGTTTTTTTGCCGCAGCTGCAAACACTGTATAAAATAAATGACACTGCCTCCTGGTACACCAACATCGGCAAATCATTCCAGATGGCGGCAATTAACCAGTACTTTTTATACACAGGAAGAATTGATCCTTTAAAGCCGCAGGTAGGCTGGAATTATGAGACAGGCTTCAAAGTGATTGAGCAGAATCAATCATGGAAGCTGGCTGTTTATCACATGGATATTAAGGATAAGCTTGATTGGATAACAGATGCCAATCCCAAATATATGACAAATGTCGGAGATTTCCGTAATACCGGTATAGAGCTGGAGTATACAAAGAAGGTGGATAATAACTGGAAATACAATCTTGGCATTAGCTACTCCAATCCTGAGGTGCAGGAGAAAGGCAATCCCTGGACGCAATTCAGCGGTCGAGTCCAAACCACTGCCGGCATTACCCACAATAAGGATAAATGGCTGAGTAATGTGAACTTCCTGTTTATAGGTGATCGTGAAGTCAGCGGGTATAAAATCAACGGTAAAGTTAGCGATGTTCCCGACCGGATACAGCTTAATGCCGCTGTTCGCTATCAGGCGGCTGAAAATCAGTCGATTGCTCTCAATTTATATAACATGCTTGACAGGGATAATTCGCTTACTAAATACGAAAATCTGGATCTGCCGTTTAACTGGACACTGAACTATACCTATAGTTTTTAGTATTTTTTCGTTAGACTAGTTGCGAAGGCAAAAACCAAAGAGGGTGTTGATGGACGGTTAAAACCGGTCTTCAACGCCCTCTTTGGCATTACCACAAATCCTCTCTAAGCTGGGAGTAGATACGCAGGTGGTGCTCTTCATCGAGAATAATCCTCTCCAGCACCGGACGAATGCAGGGATCGTTGATTTGGCGCAGGCGGCTGCGGTAATTGCGGATAGCATCGGCTTCGTGCTGAATATTACAGGCCAGCTTATCATAAATAGTACCGCCATAATAGACATACTTAGAACTCCAGAAGTGCATGGCGCCACAATCAGGGAAATGGACGACGGGTGCCTTTCCCAGAAGCTGGATTGTTTTTCCCAGCATTTCAAAATGATGCATTTCGACTATGGCGATGTGCCGGGCGGCATCAGCAATGGCAGGATAGCTGTGCTGCAG
>JAEYSJ010000174.1 GCA_023434855.1 Bacillota bacterium
CGTGCTAGGGGAGGAGACGAAGTATGTCGCCGACGGTAATATCACCATCACCGAGCCCGGAAACTTCGCGATCGGCGTCGGCAGCGGCGAGCCGCTGATCATAGCCGGCGGCGACGTCACCATTACCTGCGGCGGCATGTTCATCAACTGGGACGGCTCCAACGCCATCAAGGCCGGCGGCCGCTACCGGATCTACGCTGCGGATATGCTGCTTGTCAACTGGATATCACCGGCAGACCCCTCCTCCTTACTGTATTGGCAGGCGCTCGGCAATGCAAGAAACTTATGCTTCGGCACCAGATACCTTGACGAAACCTATGAATTTAACATGACGCTTATGTACCTGAACGACCACTTGGTCTATGACACGCGCGGCGGCCTGCCCGGCTTCGTGGTGTGGGGCTACCAGGGCGGCGCCGTCCCGGCCGGCAGCGGCTTTATCTACACGGCGGACGATCCCCGTACCGCCGCCGGGATAGCTGAGCGGCCCTGGATGACCCCCGACTACTTTACGGCGCAAGCACTGCGGCAGCGGACCGCCGACACGGCTCAGGCCAGCGGCAACCCCCGTTCCGGCGCGGCGCTTTCCCCGGCCGCCGGAGCGGCTCCGAACGGCGATAACAACCTGGTGACCATAGTCGACGGCGGGGTGGCGTTGCCGCCGGCGGACGGCAAATAAACCGGCCGCTCCCGGCCACGGCCGGCGGCGCAGCAACCGTCGCAGGCCGCCGGCCGGGAGGGTGCGGCCATAATACTCCCCAAGACGAAAAGGAGGAAGCCATGAAAGAAGGACGCAGAAAACAATTGGCGGCAGCCATCGGCTGTATGCTGCTGTATGCCACCTGGCTGCCTGCAGTGTTTGCCGCTGGCGAGACGGCGGAGGACGCGGTAACCGTGGAGGAAATAGAGGTCACCGATACCCGGGAGAAAGAACGCCAGGCCATGAAGAAGCTGGAAATTACCAGCGAGACCATCAAGGAACAAGGGGCGGAAACCGCGGCCCAGGTCCTGGAGAAACAGGCCGGTATCGTTGTCAGCAGCAACAATATGCAGGGCAAAGCCGCAGTCAGCATCCGCGGCAGCGACGCCAACAACACCAAGGTCTTCGTCGACGGCGTGCCCTTAAGCCCGGTGGGAGACGGCGTCGTCGACCTGAGCAGCATCCCGGCGGACAGCATCGAAAAAATTGAGGTGTTTAAGGGCGCGGCGCCGGTCCAGTACGGCTCCGACGCCGCCGGCGGGGTCATCTACATCACCACCAAAAAAGGCGGCAAGCATGAAGCAAACTTTTCCACCGCGGTCGGCAGCTGGAACACGCGGCGCCAGAGCGCTTCGTTGAGCGGCGGCAGTCAAAAAGTCGATTACTTTTTCAATTATAAAACCGAAATCAGCGACGGGTATACCCTGAATACCGCAAAAAATGCCCATTACTACGACGGCAAGCTCGGCATCCAGCTGAACGACAGGTCCTCGCTGAGCCTGTTCGGCAGTTATATGAAAAAATACGAAGAGCTACCTGACCGTTACGATCAAAACGGCGTGCTGATCACCAATCCCGGCAGCGGCGGCACGATCTCCAATCCGACCAACACCAGCAGTTTCTGGTACCGAACGGCCATGCTGCGGCTCGACCCGGTTACCGAATGGCACAGCGGCCTGACCTATAACCAAAAGCTGAATGCCAACAGCGACCTCAAACTGACCCTGTATAAATCCGGTGAAAATACATCCATGACCGCGACAAAAATCCCGGAAACGATCATGTATTATGGCGGTCAGGATTCGGCCGCCGCTGTGCGCGGCTACCAACTGGAGCATACTATCAAAACCAGTCCGGTCAACACCGTCCTCTGGGGTTATAACCAAGAAATGCGGCACTTTGACCAAGAAACCTCATGGGGTACGTATGTTTTATCATTAGGGTACTATCAGTCTGGGGACACTTATTATGTCCCGGTGCAGTACCGTTACGACAGCCACAGCTACTTCCTCCAGGATTCGCTGAAGTTGGGTAAACTGACCGCCGCCCTGGGCTACCGGCATAACATCGTCAAGGATTCGCTGCAAATAGACCCTAATGCTGATGCGAAGAATGATGCCGGGTACCTTCCAGCTCAATCCTCCTCGACCTATACCTTCAAGGATCCGGTGGCCGGTTTCAGCTACGCCGTCAACGACCGGACCGAACTGCACACCTCGGTCGGCAAAAGCTTCCGCTTTCCCCAGCCGGTGGAAATCGCCAGCAGCGCTACGGTCGGGTCATCGCTGCCGCCGGTCAGGCCGGAACAGACGCTCAACCGCGAGCTGGGCGTGGCGTACACCACCCCTAACGGACTGCGCCTTGATGTCACCGGTTTTTACAAAACGGTGACTGACAAGATTCAGAGCAGGACGGTGGTGGGCCAGGTCACGTATGAAAACCTGCCGGAAGTAACGATGAAAGGCTTCGAAGCCGAAATCAGCAAAAAATTTAGCGACAAGCTGAAAGCTTTCGCCCAGTTCACCTATACCATGGCCCAAGACCCCCAAAAGGGCCGGCAGATCAACGACCAACCGAAAAACAAGTTTACCGTAGGCATGAACTACACTAGCGACCGGGGCCTGAAGGCCTATCTGGCGCTCAACTATGTGGGCAGCCGGTTCAGCGATTTTTCCAACGGCTCCAGCGGTACGTCCACTGATTCCACTTTGCCGCCGGAATTCCTGTCCGTCAGCCTGCCGGCCTATACTACCGTCGACTTCAGGCTGAGCAAGGAAAAGAAGGACGGCCGCGAGGTCTACGTGAAAATCAACAACCTGACCGACCAACAATACTATTCGTCAGCCTACCTTATTGCCCCCGGCCGCTACACCGAGTTCGGCGAAAGCTTCAAATTCTGATTAAGCTAAACATTACCTGCGGCGCCGCCGGGACAACTCTCCCGGCGGCGCCGTTTCTTTAATCTATCATTTTTCGGGCTGTCATTGCGACGTTCGGAGTTCAATGCTTTGTCGCTGCACTACCAGAGCGTGCAATAATGTCATTGCGAGGAGGTACGACGAAGCAATCCCTTATTTATTGCCGAAAAGCTAAGAGATTGCTTCACTTCGCTACGCTGCGTTCGCAATGACACCAAATTGTGTATATTTTTTCACCTTCTTTACAACAGTAACGGCCGGCGAATGCCGGCCATTACCTGTGTGCAACTTAGGGGGCAGGGGCTGAATCCCGCTTATTGCAGGGGTAATTCATTGTCGTAGGCCACAATCGCTTGCCCTGCGGGGCTGAGAACCCAGTCGATGAAGAGTTTCGCAGTACCGGTAGGAGTGCCTTTTGTGACCATGTTGAAATTCCGGACGGCGGTGTAGGTGCCGGCTTTAGCGTTCGCCACGGTGGCGGGCACGCCGTTCAGGGCAGTTGCTTTGACTGTGCTGTCCACAGAGCCTAAGGAAATGTAGCCGATGGCGTACGGATTGGCTGTCACCGCCCAGCGGATACGCTCGGTAGAGTTATACACAGTGGCAGTGCTTTTAATAGTGTCTACACCACCCAGGAAATTGTCGACAATGAAATTGCGGGTTCCGGAACCAACTTCGCGGGTATAGACAACAATTGGCTGGTTGGCGCCGCCTACTTGCGACCAGTTTGTGTAAGTGCCCTTATAAATACCGGCAATCTGTGCTGAGGTGAGATTGCTCACTATGTTATATTTTTTGTTAACGATCATCGCAACCGCATCCTTGCAGATTAAGGTGGCGATCAGCCCAGCAGGGTCTCTTGCAGGCCATAGGTCGCGGGAGAAATCGCCGATGTTTACTGTGCCGTACGCCACGTCATTGATGCCGCCTTGGGAATCGCTTTCGTAGTTAATGAAGGTTGTTATCTTTTTGTTTGGATCGGTTTGAGCTTTATTATATCACGTCTCCAGATCTCCGACCAACTTATACATGGAACTGGAACCGCTTATTGACAGGGCCCCAGTAGCGGCCATGGCGGGTGATCCCACCATCATTGTTGCCGCCATTAGAGTAACCAATACTTTTTTCCACATATTAATAGCCTCCTTTTTTGGGGGTATTCAGGGGTTTTTATTTGCCATTGACATTAAGTAACGGCCGACAAACGCCGGCCGTTACCTGTGGGTAGCTTGGGGGTAAGAGCTTAATTCCCGCTTATTACAGGGTTGATTCTCCGCCGCCTGCCCTGCGGAGTGAAAACCCAGTTGACGAAGGATTTCGCATTCCCGGCGGGCTGGCCTGTGATGACCATGTTGAAATTATGGACGATTTGTATGTGCCGGTTAATCCGACCATCATGCCGCATGCGGACGCAGCGGACATAGAAGCGAGAAGAGGAGGGGCCGTTAGTTACCTGTGGGTCGTTTAGGGGTAGGGGCTTAATCCCCGCTTATTACAAGGATATTTCTCCGTCTTTAGTCACAATCGCTTGCCCAGCGGAGGTGAGAATCCAGTTGATGAAGAGTTGAGCATTACCAGTGGGCGCGCCTTTGGTGACCATGTTGAAATTCCTGACGGCTGTGTAGGTGCCGGCTTTTGCGTTCGCTACAGTGGCGGCCACGCCGTTCAGGCTGGTTGCTTTGACGGTGCTGTCCACAGAGCCTAAGGAAATGTAGCCGATGGCGTATGGATTGGCTGCGACCGCTGCACGGATGAGCTCGGTGGATTTATACACAGTGGCAGTGCTTTTAATAGTGTCTGTACCACCTAAGAAAGTGCTAACAAAGAAACTACGGGTCCCGGAACCAACTTCACGGGTATAGACAACAATTGGCTGGCTAGCGCCGCCTACTTGCGACCAGTTTGTGTAAGTGCCGTTATAAATACCGGCAATCTGCGCTGAGGTGAGATTGTTCACCAAGGTATTATTTTTGTTAACGATCATCGCAACCGCGTCCTTGCAGATTACGGTAGCCTTCAGCCCGCTGGCAATTTCTGCCGCTGTTAGTTCGCGGGAGGAATCGCCGATGTTTACTGTGCCGGCGGCCACGTCCTTGATGCCACTTCCGGAATCGCTTTCCGTGATGGTGAATCCTATCTTGTTGGAGGGATTAGCGATATTATATCCCGTCGTCGCTCCTGTCTTCGATCCGGACAGATCGTAGACCAAGTTATACATGGAACTGGAACCGCTTATTGTCAGGGTCCCGGCGGCCATGGCGGTTGATCCCACCATCATTGTTGCCGCCATTAGAGTAACCAATACTTTTCTCCACATGTTAATAGCCTCCTTTTATTTTTGGGGTTTTTTTTGGGGTTTTTTAGGGTTTTGGGGATTGTGGGGTTTTTTACTTGCTATTGACATTCACGTTGTGGCAGGCTGTTCCCTCCTCTCGCTTTTTGCGCCTGATGCGCACGCATGTGGCACCATGGCCGGATTGAAGGATTGATATCCAGTATGAACCTGAAGCAATCGCTTCAAAATAATTCCAATATATGGAATATAATCCTTTTTTTTCATTATATCGTAAATAAGTATATTAAACATTAAGTCAATGTAAATTATATGTAAAATATCCATAAATAGGAAACATGTTGTCGACGATGGCTGTACGATACAATAAAGCAATCCCAAAAGGATTGCTTTATTGTACCCGTGCCAGATAAGGAGGTAGTGAAACCGGGCTGCCGGTTTATACCCAACTTGTGCCGTTAGTGGATTTGGTGCCGTCGCTGAAGGTGAAGGAGTTGAGCTTGTTGCCGGCGTTCTCGCTCCAGCCCTGGACGTCAATGGTGCTGGTGCCGACGGTGATGATGAGGTCGGTGCCGCTGTCGCCGCCAAGACCGACGGAGGCCGAGGTGCTGCTAAAGGAGCTGAGGTCAATTGTATCAAGATAGTTGCTGCTGTCCGCCGCGATGGTATCCTGGCCGAATTTGCAGCCAAAGACATAGGTGTCGGCGCCGTCGCCGCCGGTGAGGAAATCGTTGCCCAGGCCGGCGGCCAGGGTATCGTTGCCGTCGCCGCCATACATGGTATCGTTGCCTAAGCCGCCGATCAGCAGGTCGTTGCCGGCGCCGCCGTCGAGAAAGTTGCTGCCGGCGCCGCCGACGAGGGTGTCATTGCCGTCGCCGCCGGCGAGAAAGCTGTTGCCTTTACCGGCGAAAATAAGATCATCACCGGTGCCGCCGGCCAGATAGTCGCTGCCACTGCCGCCAATGAGGATGTCATTGCCATCGCCGCCGTCCAGATAGGAGATGCCGGACCCGTTGTCAACCAGAAAGTCGTTGCCGGCGCCGCCGATGAGGGTATCATTGCCACCGCCGCCGATGAGGGCGTCATTGCCGTCGCCGCCGTCCAGATAGTCGTCGCCCTTCCCACCCAAAATTTTGTCGTTGCCGCCTAAGCCGTAAATTGTATCGCCGTTGTTGTCGCCGATTATCCAGTCATTACCGTTCGTACCGTTAATTGTTGACATTGTAATTCCTCCTCGAATTAAATTATTTTTGATATTTTCACCAGGCAATATTAATCTTGCCTCTACAGCTATCTTAAATATCACCTCCCATCCGCATAAGCAGTCTGTTGCAAAACTGGTCCGGGCCGCATCGGGACAATATTGCCGGCAACGGGTTGCGGGGAATACCGGCTGTATATTGTGAAATGGTGATGCTGCCTTGTCTAAAGTTTTTTTACAACAGACATTTATAAAATCAAACCCGAATGCTGGAAGAGCATTCCGGTTTAATTTCTCACTGGCAATCCTTGCCGTCGCGAGAACTTATAAACAACTATCAGGACTGGCTTGTAAACGGAGTATTCCGGGTTTAATCCTCGCTTGCGGCGACGGCAGGCATTTAGGCTTGTCCGCATTTATAAGCCTGCTGCGATTCCCGCCTCTTGCTTTTTGCGCGCCTGGTGCATTCGCATGTGGCACGATGGCGGGATTGATGGATTGATATCCGGTATGAAATTGAAGCAATTGCCTAAGTGTATTCAAAAACAGGATAATAATCCTTTTTTTTACATTATAGCCTAAATAAGTATACCGCATATTAAACCGATGTTAATTATATGTAAAATTCCCAGCAATTGTTAATAATGCGCGTAAAATTTTTTTTGCCAAAAGTTATCTTTTACCATTATGTCTATGGTACTTAACGTTATTTACAAAAAATTAACAGTATGGTAACACAAATAAGCGTAGTAAAAGATAGAATTATACTTACATTACTGGGAAAATATTCAAATAACTGGGAACGATCTTGGCCATATAACCAGGTTCACTCTTCGACTCACGATAAACACTACCGCGAGTGGAAATCCAAACTTCCGGACACCAGGCCGAAACAAAAATGCAGGTGAAAAACGGAAAATCTTTGTCCTCGGCGACTAGATCCAGCGCCAAGAACCAAGTATATGGTTAAAATTCCTCTACTAAGCGCTATACCAATAGTCATGGTTTTCCGCCCGACGAGTACGGAGTACATTGAAAGCGAACCGATCATCCTGATTGTCCCTATACTGATTAAATGAGGACGAAAGGTGCGATGGTGATGAAACGCGTTATAATAATAGCATCATTTGTGCTGGGATTTTTAGTTGCTCCGGCACAGGCTGGTGCCCTGAATAATGCCAATCTAGTTTTGTGGTGGACACCAGTTATTTATCAGCAGGATGATGGCCTAAACCCCATGGCGCGGGAAAACGTTTTTACGGCAGTAAATTATGATAAAGATTGGCGAGCAAATAACAATTGGGATAACCTGCCGTACTATCCACCGAGTCCGTCGGTGTATTATTCTCTGGTGGAAAGCGACACGCATTATTTTATCGGCTATTATCTTTATTATCCCCGCCATACAAGCGGGAGTAAGCATGAACATGATATGATCGGAGCGCTGGTTGTCGTGAAAAAAGGTTCGGATAATTTCGGGCAGCTTGAATTGCTCTTAACTTACAGTAATGATGAGTGGCATAAACGGAGTAGTTCTCACGTGTGCTGCGAGAGCAATCATCCTATCCTGAAAATCAGCACAGGCACGCACGAAATAGCAAATGAAAGAGCGCAGGTAGGCGGCGCTTATCCCTTGCCTCTGCCTGGTAGTACCATTGGTACAATTAGAGAACGCGGCGGTTACCAGTTATTAGACCTTCAGGAATTATGGCAGCACCGCAACGATATCGGTCAGAACCGCACGTTTAACCGCTGGGGTTACTTTGACAGTAATTCCCGTCTCAATACCTCTGCACCGTGGGTGTGGGAATATCGCCGGATTAACTGGTTAGCAAGACCGGCTGAATTGGTACAGCATATTCAGGGAAATGGAAATAAGCCGGTGACTTATATTAGCAATCCGTATATTGGCGCACAGTAACCGGAATTGCCGTGACTCTCACCGAAGGGAATATATAACTTATATAACTGTAATCGCATTGACAGCACTTTTCTTACATCACCATACATAAGGAGTCCGGTAAGTTTAAAATAGAGCTGGTACTGTACTGGCTCTTTTACTTTGACACCAAAACCGGTACTGCTGCGTACCGCAAAAATCCACTTTTTGCGTCAATGCCGACAGGCATATTCAAATAGCTGTCTGCTTTTCTATAGAAACGAGGTGAGAAAATGCTTTTGCGAAATTATCGAAGAACCGCGTTCTGTGCATTTATTACGGTATTGTTTATTTTTGCGCTGCCGTTTGCCGCTTTGGCCGACCCGACGAATGACGGGACGCCTCCAGCCGCTGCCGATGCGCCGCCGGCAGGGATTCTGAACAATCCACCGGACGACAAATCGGCACAGGCACCGGCAAATACCGGGCTGTCTCCGGTAGTCATCAAGCTGGAATATGTAAAGGCCGACCAGGTGAAACCCCTGCTCGCCGCTTTATTTCCGGATAACCGGATCAGGGCGGAATTTATTAACGGCTTGCTGGTGATGGCCGGCAGCGAGGAGGACTGCGCCATGGTTAAAGACATGCTGGCTAAGATTGATGTCGCGCCGAAGCAGGTCATTTTTGAAGCTGAAGCGGTCGAGCTATCGCGGGACGATACCAGAAACATCGGCATCGACTGGGGGGCAGTCACCGCCTTGCCGGGCACGGCTGCGACCGATGGCAGTTCTTTTCGCCTCGAACTCGGTGTTCCGAACCATTCGCAATACGGCGTCAATGTATCGGCCAAGATTCACCAACTGGTGGAAAACAAAAAAGGACGGCTGCTGGCCAGCCCGCGCATCGCCGTGCTTGATGGACAGACCGCGCAAATTCTCATCGGAGACAAGCTGGCGGTGGAAAGTACGCAAATTTCCAGCAACACGACCGTCACCACGGTCACCTACGTGGAAGTGGGCATCAAACTGGAAGTAACGCCCACCATCCATGAGAACGGCACCATAACCACCCATATCAAGCCGGAGGTCAGCAATAAAACGGACACCACCAGCAGCGGCAACCCCAACATCCGAATACGCCAGGCCGAAACAACGCTGCGGGTAAAAAACGGCGAAACAATCGTACTTGGCGGCCTGCTCCAGCGCCAGGAAACCAAGGATATGATCAAATTTCCGCTATTGGGTGATATCCCGATCGTCGGACAGTTTTTTCGCTCGACAAACAAGGAAAAAACCGAAAGCGAGCTAATTATTCTGATTACGCCGAAACTGTTAGATTAGTAAGCGGACTGCCAAGGGGACGGTATTGACGACAACAAAGATATCCCTCTTCAATATGAAGTAAATATAATTATCAAGGCTGTAAGGATATCAAGATATGCTAAAAGACGTAAATGTGTCAAATAACCCCGTTCCCGTAGCACTCAGAAATGGGTTAAAAAAATTCACCGAATTGCTTGCCGAATGCAAGTATTTAATATATAATAAATTCCAATGAGGTGATGTAATGGAAGACAACCTGCGGGAGCTTATGCAAAATATTTTTCGTAAACTAGGTATGATGAATACCGAGTGCTATTGCTGTAACCAGGAGATATCTGTTGTCCAGGGCTATATTCTATACGAGATAAGCAAGCTTAAAGAACCGTCGATACAACAGGTATCAGACATTCTGAATATGGACATTACAACTTTTAGCCGCCAGGTAAAATCATTGACGGAAAAAGGTCTTGTGCAGAAGGTAAACTTGCTGGAGGACCGCCGGGTAACCATTCTTTCTCTTACTTCGCGGGGAAAAGAGGTGGAACGCGAGATCGACGACCATATCAAAGCTTATATCGATCAAATATTCTCCCAATTTACTAATTTCGAGAAAGATACTATTGTCCGTTCTCTAAAATTGTTAGACAAAGCCATTTCCAAGCCTTGCTGTTAACTTACCGAGTATTTTTTTTGCCATATTATTTGCATTATGCAAATAATATAAGAGGGTGAAGATAGCTCGTGATCGGGCTATCGGAGGAGAAGTTATGAAAAGATTCATGAAAGGGTTGATGACATGCTAAAGGGCCAGAGTAACATTCTGACAACTACAGAAAGCGTATGCCCAGATTGTTTGCGACGGATCCCGGCCTTTCGGGTTGCTTATGATGACAGAATTTATTTGGAAAAAACCTGTCCAGAGCATGGCTTTTTCCGAGTGCTCATTTGGCAGGGTAAACCGGCCTATTCATCCTGGTCCCGACCGAAAATACCTTCCCAGCCAGTAAACTGTGCGACTACAGTAAAAGAGGGCTGCCCTTTTGACTGCGGTCTTTGTCCCGAGCACCGGCAGCATAGTTGCTGTGTGCTGTTGGAGGTTACCCAACGATGTAACCTAAACTGTCCTGTCTGTTTTGCAGCAACGGGTGATTCGTCAGATCCAGACCCCGGATTGGAAAAAATCAAAGACTGGTATCAAATGCTTATGAATAGCGGTGGTCCGTTTAATATCCAACTCTCGGGTGGTGAGCCAACCCTGCGGCACGACTTGCCTAAGATTGTTGCTTTAGGCAAGTCAATGGGCTTTACATTCATTCAGGTCAACACTAACGGTTTACGGTTGGCAGATGACGCGCAATATGTGAGACAGCTCAATCAAGAGGGATTGGACTGCGTTTTTCTCCAGTTTGACGGAACGGAGGATGCTATCTATACAAAACTGCGGGGAAGACCGATGCTGTCTGATAAGATCAGGGCAATTGCCCGATGCAGAGAGTTTGATTTAGGAGTTATCTTAGTACCCACACTGGTGCCTGGCGTCAATTTTGACGACATTGGCAGCATTCTTAGGTTTGCTATTGAGAATATGCCGGTAGTGCGGGGAGTGCATTTCCAGCCAATCAGTTATTTTGGACGGTATGACCGAATATCGGTCGAAGCGGAACGGATTACCATTCCTGCTGTTTTACAGGCCATAGAGCATCAGACCGGCGGGTTGATGAAAGTGGCCAATTTTCACCCGCCAGGTGGGGAGAATGCCTATTGCTCGTTTAACGGCAACTTTTTGCTAATGCCGGATAACTCCTTAAAACCGTTGGCGGCGGAAGGCTCCGATCGCTGCTGCACACCACGTGTAGCTGCAGAAGGAGCTAAGCAGGCCCGGGAGTTTGTGGCCGGGCAGTGGCGGGCACCCGATAAAAGAGGGACAACGGTAGGGTGCAATACCGGGGTACAAACGACTCCTTCGGAGAATATAAGCAGTCTGGATGATTTTCTTGAACGGGTTAATACCTATAAACTCGCTGTTTCCGGTATGACCTTTCAAGACGCCTGGAACCTGGATTTGGAGCGGCTAAAAGAATGCTTTATTCATGTTGTCAGCCCCGATTCAAGGATCATTCCTTTTTGCGCCTACAACCTTACCGGTAAGAAAGGACAAACTCTTTACAGAGGGTAGGTAGCATAATATGAGTATGATGGTATAATCTTCCCCAATAACGCTTTTGGGGATGTATATCTCGATTGCATTTGCCGGGGAAACTGCCAAAAACAGAAAAACTGCTTTTATATTCCGGGGTGGTCAAAACAATTAAATCAGGCCCAACGGGAGCATCACTTTCGCTAAGTGGGGTAGTTCCAACGAAGTAGCAGCTATGCTCCCATTGGGCCAAATAAATAAACATTTCTCTAAAAGATTGAGAGATGTTTTCTATTTCATACTTTTGGGTGATGTGCAAAATAACAATTGCTGTAAAATTAAAAGTAAGTAAATTGAAAAAGCAAGGAGGATAAAAATGGAAAAAAGCAAAAACAACAAAAACAAGCACTCCTGTCTTTAAAAATGCTCGTAGTAAAAAGGTTATCATTATTGCACATTGCGCATTGAACCAGAATGCAAGATAGACTCTTGTGCTATATCGCCCGCTGTTATTCCTCAGGTTGCGGAGGCGCTGATGAAACGTCAAATTAGAATTGGCATCGCATAAAGCTTAGATACCATTATCCAAACTGTTTGAACACAAGAAAAAAGATTGAACAAAAAATAAAAAATTTGTTGTTAATTTTTAAAGGAGAGGAAATTTCGATGGGACATATCGTAAACACCAAAGAAGAGGTTTACAGGGCATTGGCTGAACGCCTAAACAAAAATCCGGTAGGTACGCCAATAAATGAAAGCCTGATGGAAATACTCTACCGTCTCTATACTGAGAGCGAGGCTGAAGTGGGTAGCAAATTTCACTTGGTTCCGATGACGATAAATATGATATCTGGCATTATCGGCATGAAAGAAGAACCATTAAAAAAGATACTGGACGACATGGCTGAAAAAGGACTGGTAGTGGACATTCCCCGCCGAGATGATACTTACTATCTGCTGACTCCAATGGTTCACGGGTTCTTTGAGTTTACCTTCATGCGTGCGAGAGACGAAGTGAATATGAGAGAGCTAGCCGAATTATTTTCAAAGTATTTTCAATCTCCAGGTGTGGGAGCAGAAATTGTCGGCGGCGAGACTAAGATATATCGGACGCTGGTGTACGAAAGCATTATACCCGCTGCAGTGGAAACAGAAGTTTTAACATATGAAAAGGCATCGGAAATTATCCGACAATCCGGGGGTGGTGCAATTGGCCTGTGCAACTGCCGGCACTTCGCTCTTCATTTGGGACAGCCTTGCAAGATAAATGCACCGATGGAGGTGTGTACCTCTTTAGGTGATTTAGGAGAGTGGGTTGCGCGCAGAGGAATGGGCAAGCCAGCCACAGTAGATGACCTGTTGCGAGTGCTGGATCAAACAGAAAAGCTAGGATTGGTTCATATATGTGACAATGTGCTTAACCAACCGGCCTATCTCTGTCATTGTTGCGGCTGCTGCTGCAATGCTCTGCGGCCAGCTAAACATGGATTTTTCTTTACCCATCCCAGTAATTTCATTCCGGCTTTAGATTCGGAAAGTTGTATTGGGTGTGGCGCATGCATTGATAAGTGCCACATTGATGCCATTGTCATGCGTGAAAGTGGAGGGGGAGTTAACGTACCGGAGGTTAATAAGCAAAAATGTCTTGGGTGTGGCGTTTGCGCCTCAGCCTGTCCTAGCCATGCACTGACTATGTCCCGTCGGTTGACCTTACATATCCCTCCGATAGATAAAACGGAGAAATTAATCCGCACCGCTAGAGAAAAGGGTAAAATGGACTATTTCAAACTTGGTCCGGTATAAAAAGATGATTTTTGCTGAAATCAATTCTGGATATCATAGCTGGGACCAATTCCTAGACATACCGAAATCCTTAGAATATCAGCGCAAAATTTGTATCAATTATTTAAGGCAGGCTTTAGATCATCCAAAACAGTCGGGCTGGGTCAATATTTTTGCCCCTTCGGAAATTTTTCATGCCATGAACCTATATCCGCTTTTCATGGAAGCCTACACCGCTTCCCTAACCAGTGCAAAATGCGAAAATAATTTTATTGATTATGCAGAACAACGCGGTATATCGGAAACCCTTTGCAGTTATCACAAAGCTTTTATTGGAGCAGTAGAATCAAGAGTAATTCCTAGGCCAATGTTTGCAGTCACCACATCCCTGGCTTGTGACGGAAATAATGGTACTTTTCGTTACCTATCCGGAAAGTATGACATTCCCTATTACATCATAGATATTCCTTATGAGTACAGCCTTGAAGGTGAGGCTTATGTAGTTGGACAGCTGCGGGAGATGATTGAGCTGGTGCAGGAAGTGACCGATAGAAAGCTGGATGAAGACAAGCTGAAGATAATTATTCAAAGAGAAAATGAATCACGGCGGTTGATTAGAAAATATTTAACCAGTCTGGCAACAAAATCCTTTTCAAAAAGTCTGGCAATGGACATGCGCATGTTGTATACTTCCCATGTCTTCATGGGTACTGAGAAAGCACTTGCTTTTTATCAGATGTTGGCCACAGAAATTGAAACCTATTCTAAAAGTAAGGCTTTGCGGATTTTTTGGATTCACTTAATGCCTGACTACCAGCCGATTTTAAAGCAATATTTTTCTTTAAATCCTAATTATCAAGTTTTAGGGAACGAAATTGCCTTCGACTGTCTTGATGAAATGGATTATGAAGAGCCGCTGTCAGCTTTGGCTAAAAAAATGATTACAAGTATCTATAACGGACCTTACGAGCGGAAAATAAAAGCCATCCTGGACTTGCTGGAAATTCTTAAACCTGATGCAATAATAGAATTCTGCAATTGGGGCTGTAAACATTCCAGCGGAGGCACAGCCCTTTTGCACAAAGCTTTTCAGTCAAAAGGAATACCTTCATTAGTTCTAGACGGTGATACAGTTGACAGACGGAATAGCCATGACGAACAGACAAGGGTCAGACTAGAAGCATTTTTCGAAATGATAAGGCAACAAATCGGGAAGAGATGAGATTATGCTGGGTTATATATGTAAATATACTCCTGTCGAAGTGCTGAACGGTTTCGGCGAAACAGTAATAAAAATAGAACCCACTGCTTTCGGTTCTGCAAAGGTAGATGCATTATTGCACCCTAATCTTTGCGCTTATGCCAAAGCAGTTTTGGAAGAGATTATGACTGAAAATACTTTAGAAGGTATCATTCTGGTAAACTGCTGCGATAGCATCAGAAGGTTGTACGATGTGGTGAAGTTCCATTGGAGCGACAAATTTGTTTATATGATTGATGTGCCTAGAAAAAATGATTCCTCGGCCGTCCGTCTGTTTGTCAATGAAATTAAAAAACTAATAAGAAGCTATGGAGAATTCTCCGGCAAGTCCTTTGACAGTAAGTGCTTTAGAGTACCCAAGCCATACTGTGTTATTAGCGATGAAGTTAAAAATAGCAAGGTCAACATCATTTTTATGGGGGCACGATGCAAACAATCAATTATCGATATTATCCAAAATGCTGGGGCTGTGGTAGCTTACAACTTTACATGTTCGAGTCAACCGCATGATAAGGTTGATTTTGTTGCTACCGGAAATGAGGACATAGATTATTTTACTTACGCTCATAGTCTTCTTCAGAGTTATCCTTGCTTCAGAATGGCCGATATAGACAACCGTTTATTGCTATTAGAAAAAAATATCAAAAAAATAGATGGTATTATCTATCATACAATTAAATTTTGTGATTTTTACTCCTATGAGTATACTCAGTTGCAGGATCGACTGAATGTGCCGATTTTAAAAATTGAATCAGATTATACAGAACAATGTGAAAGCCAGATGCGGACAAGGATTGAGGCTTTTACTGAATTATTGACACTACAAAGACAAGCCACAAACTTTTCCCATTTAGAAAAAAATAAAAATGCGAATTTAGTAAAGAAAAACAAAGAACAGGCATTTTTTGCAGCAGGAATAGACAGCGGATCTACCTCCACTAATGTCGCCATTATTGACGATTCAAAAAAAATTATTTCCTTCGCAGTGATTAGAACTGGAGCTAAAACTATCGATAGTGCCAATAAAGCACTTAACGAAGCTCTTGTTAAAGCAAATCTAACGCGAGAACAAATATTTTCGATTGTAGCCACCGGTTATGGACGGAGCAGTATACCTTTTGCGGATAAAAGCATTACTGAGATTACCTGCCACGGCAAAGGCGCCCATTATCTCAATGCCCATGTCAGAACAGTCATTGATATTGGTGGACAGGACAGTAAAATTATTAGGCTCAACAATAAAGGGGAAGTCATCGATTTTATTATGAACAATAAATGCTCTGCTGGGACGGGCAGGTTCTTTGAAGCAATGGCCAGGACTCTGGAAATATCAATTGAAGAGATGGGCCCGGCTTCGCAAAAATGGAAGAAAGAAATCAATATCACCAATATGTGTACCGTCTTTGCTGAATCGGAAGTTATCTCATTAATTGCCCAGAATAATGAAAAAGAAGATATCATTTATGGTCTCTGCAATGCTGTAGCACGTAAAACGATTTCCCTGATGGGGAAATTGGGAAATGAAGGAGGATACATGATGACCGGTGGTGTAGCCAGGAATTTCGGGGTGGTCAGAACGATTGAAAATATGTTAGGGGAAAGGATAATTGTCTACGACAGACCTGAGATTGTTGGGGCAATAGGTGCCGCTCTCTTAGGGTTAGAATAAGTTTGTCGATTTTTGCTATTACTTTACCCCTGACTGTCACTTCGCTGGTACTACCCCTATTACGGGTAATTTAACATATCAGGGGAGTTAACTGCAAACAGGGGATAAGTATTTTATTGAGGGGGATTCTTTATGAATACTGTGAAACCATTAGATTTTGATGAATTGAGTAAAGAAAAACTTAGGAGTCTAGAGAATGTTAAAGAAATAGTTCTTTCAACGTCTGCAAGGGATAGAGTTACATCTAGGGTAGTTTCATGTTCTTGTCAGGGAAATAAAGTTTATTTCCTTTCATGGGATCATCATACAAAATGCATTCAAATTTTAGAAAATCCTCGTGTTGCTTTTTGTCATGAAACTTTGCAAATTGAAGGGATAGCAAGTATTAAAGGAAATGCCTTAGCTCCAGAAAACTCTGTTTACGCAGAGAAATATAAGCAAAAACAGGCGCGCATATTCGATATTTTTACAAAATTCGAGGGAATGGCAATAATTGAAGTAACCATAACGTCGATAACCTCATATCCAATAGATGAACATGAAGACTATTATTTAGATCATATTGATTTTGATAAGAAAGTTGCTTTTAGAACCTATATGAAAAAAGAGTAAGAAGTATATGATAGAAAAATATTTTATTAGAGAATGTACGATATACCCAAGTTCCTATTACCTGTAAAATCCAGTCAATGATGCCAATGGCTCACCTACGAAAGATATGAACGCGGCTCCCAAGCAGGGTGGCCCCCAGGAAACTTTTCCAGGTAGCAAACAGAAGGAAAAACCTCTGTTATTTGTCAATTATAGGAAGGAGTATGTAAAATTATATAGAAGGTCTTAAGTAAGAATGGGGGCGAATTCTCAAATTGGCGAATGAAGGAAAACTTTCTCTGGAAGATCCGGTTCGCAACCTTGTACCCGAGATATGGTTTGAGAATCCATGTTGCGGCTTCAACGAGGTAATATTTCAGATAGCGGTTGCCTGAATTAAAACGAGTCTGAACAGCCTTAAAGTCTCCAGATTGATTTTTCTTTTTTAAAAACTTAAAAGGGGGCGCTTTCGTGACTGATTGGAACCCAAACTTATATTTGAAGTTTGAAAAAGAACGTACACAACCCGTTAAAGATTTAATTTCAAGAATCGAGAAGGATAGACCTGCACGCATTATCGATATTGGATGTGGTCCTGGAAATAGTACAAGAGAACTTAAAAACAAATGGTCAAAAGCTGAGATTATTGGTCTCGACTGTTCGTCTAATATGATAAATAAGGCCAAGGAACATTTGCCGGAGTTAAAATGGGTAATATCAGATGCCAGTGCAGATTTATCACATCTAGGAAAATTTGATATTGTTTTTTCGAATGCGGCAATTCAATGGATTCCAGACCATGAACAATTAATCCCAAAACTTTTTTCCATGTTGAATGAAACTGGAATACTTGCGATACAAATTCCTAATGTTACTGATATGGGTATCAACAAAGCTCTTGAAAAAACACTGGAAGATAAAAAGTGGAATACCTATTTTAATTCAACTCAATCTGAAGTATTCTATAATTCACCGCAATTTTATTATGACATTCTAGGTAAGTTAACATCGGAAATTGATTTATGGGAAACAAATTATTACCACGTTATGGGAAATCATTATAGTATAATTGATTGGTATAAATCGACAGGGATGAGACCTTACCTTGATAAATTACCAAACGAAGTTCTTAGATGTGAATTTATAAATGATATATTAAAATTTACTGAGAAAGAATACAATTATCAAATAGATGGTAATGTGCTATTTCGTTTTAGAAGAATATTTTTTATTGCTTACAATATTAAGAATAGCTAGGCTAGAACCCCAAAAAACATTTTAAACTCTTCGAGACATCGAAGGGTTTCTTTTTATTCAAAACAGGAATGGGCCTGTGGCTGGCAATTATGGATGAAAGGGGTTCGTATCCTTGATAAGTTCATGTTAATACTTTTTCGGTGTCATAAATTATCACTATTGACACCGAAAAAATTTTCCAGTATAATCAGGACATAGAACGGTATCAAAACATATAGTCATAACCATGGAGGAAATTGTAATGATTTATGGGTATGCAAGGGTTAGCACACGGAAACAATTGGATAATGGTAATTCATTAGAAGAACAAGTTAATCAATTGGAACAAGAAGGATGCAAAGTTATTATTCAAGAACAATATACAGGAACTACTAATAGACCGCAGTTTGAACAGTTAATTAATGATTTGAAACAAGGAGATAAATTAGTTGTCACCAAACTTGATAGGTTTGCCAGGAATGTGACAGAGTGTATAGATGTTATTCGTAAGCTATTTGAAAAAAGCGTAAAGGTACATGTGCTTAATGTTGGATTACTAGAGAAAACATCGATGGGCAACTTCTTCTTAACCACTTTGTTAGCTGTTGCTGAATTAGAGCGTAATATGATTATAGAACGGACACAAGCAGGTAAAGAGATTGCCAGAACTAAGGACGGATTTAAGGACGGTAGACCTGCGAAGTATACACAAGGTCAATTAGATCATGCTATGGAGCTGCTAAAGACACACTCGTACACTGAGGTTGAACGTATGACAACAATAAGTAAGTCAACATTGATAAGACAAAAGAGACAACAGCAGCAAGCATAAGAACAGCATGAGAACCAGGGGAAAACACCCTGGTTCTTTTTTCTGCGTACAGGAGTCGAAGGAGGGGTTACTAGATAGATGCCGGTGATCTTTTTAGGTATCATTCATGCACATATCATGCTCCTGAATGATGTAGAAATCGAAAGCTTTTTGCATTTTTCGCCATTTATTGATGCATGATAATAATAATTCCTACAAGAGACTACACAAAAACCGGAAGACTGTATGGATTCTATGCAAAAATGAAACAATAAAACGAGTATTTTGATTGGGGGGTATTTATGGTCGACTCTAAGGTGAAAGAAGCTTTTGATATGATGTGGGGAAGTTTTCCCTTTCCTGTTCGGCTTATACATAAGAATAAGACGGTACTGGCGGTGAATGAAGCCGCCTACGACAAAGGGTTTAGACCAGGTGTCCCCTGCTTCGAGGTTGGCACACCTGAGCAACATAAAGGGTGTAAAGCTCCCGAAGCGCTAGCTTCCGGTCAAGCGATTTAAGCAATCAATGCCGAAAAAGATACCATTAGATACTGGCTTCCTGTCAAAGGCTATGAAGAAATTTACGTTCATTTTCCTCTTAAATTAAGTGTTATTCTTAGTTAATGATACTATTTGTTAACTACAGCATAATGATTAACTTTTGGGAAAATGCTCCGAGTAAAAGGAGGATGTACTATGTTAATGAGTTATCTTACGATGAAATTGACGGACCCGATGATGGATGAAGCCCTAATTAAGATGATGACGGAGGACTACCCCGATAATCCGTTTGTCATGGCAACTATAGCGGAAAAACTCACCCCCCGAGCCATCGTAGAGGCTTGCATGCGGGCCGAATCAGGAAAAGAATTAAAACGCCCGATGGGCAGTCCATTGGCTCTTTCTCCTTGGGAGAAAATTTTGTTAACACCCAAACAACTATTTGAGCTGCCAACTCCAAATCTAAATGATATTAAGACGGAGACAGTTATAGGTCCTATAGCCAAACGGCCTCTTAAATTAGCCATTCCAATCATGATTACCGGAATGTCATATGGGGGTTCATTAAGTCTCCAGATGAAAACTGCTCTCGCCAAAGGTGCCGCAATGGCAGGCACTTCGACAAATACCGGCGAATCCGCTGTTACTGACGAAGAACGAGATGCAGCGAAATACCTTATTGGTCAATATAACCGTGGCGGCTGGCTTACGGGCCCCGAACAATTAGCAAGATTAGACGCTATTGAAATTCAGCTTGGGCAAGGAGCTTGGGGGGGCGCCGTTGAGTCGACAAAGAAGTCTGAGAATTTAGGCGAGCACTTAAAGATGGCGTGGCATCTTAGTCCAGACCAAGATACAATTCGCTATTCCCGCATGCCTAACGTAAATAGTGCCCAGGATATTATCAAGTTAGTTAACGGGTTAAAAGAACAGTACGATGTTCCCGTAGGGGTAAAAATAGCGGGAACCGATGTTCTTGAATATGAACTTGCCGTAATTGCCCGCACAAAGGCCGACTTCATTGTCATAGACGGCTCAGAAGGCGGAACTGCGGTTGCGCCTCCAACTATGGAGGACGATGTTGGACTTCCCACATTTCATTCGCTAATTCGTACTATCCGATGGTTAAAGTCCAAAGACCTTCGCAATCGTTTTAGTCTTATCATTGCCGGCGGGCTTAAAACACCCGGTCATTTCCTTAAAGGACTTGCATTAGGTGCGGATGCTGTTTATATAGGTTCTATTGCAATTGTCGCCGCAATGCAAAGTCAAATGACGAAAGTATTACCGCAAGCGCCTGCCACCCAACTAGCAGTTTACCAAGGTAAAATGAATGATAAACTCGACATTGATCTAGCAGCTCAGCATTTATCCAATTTTCTTCAATCATGCATAGCTGAAATGAAGATGGCGGCTCAAGCACTAGGCAAAACTTCTTTTAAAGAGTTTTCCAAAGAGGATTTAGTTGCCCTTGACAAAGATTTAGCTGAATTCGCGCAGATTCGCTATGCGGGAACGCCCCGGAATGAAGAAAATGAATCAACGAATGACCAAAGCCGGACCGAATCTCGGGAAGAATTATGTCGACTGCAATAAATAAGTTACCCAGTTGATTAAGCCATAAAATTATTAAAAAATCCTTATTCTTGGATAAGATTTAGTAAGCGTCAATTACCAGCATTTTTATTTTTTTCGCACCATAATTTAACCCCTCTATTGAAAGGTTATTAATACCTTACAATAGAGGGGTTAAATTATGGTACTTTCAAAAATTCGTTTTCTCCTATCACAAACAAATAAATGTTAACATATTATGTATTATGACTGGAAGTAAATCGCGGAACCGGTCCCGCAACTTACAAATACAAATACTTACCGAGGAAACGGCTAGGAAGCACCTGAGTATTTAAAGGAACAGATTATGAAAGGTTGGGCTGATTATGAATGTATTCAGTAAAATCCAAAAATTAATAACACATGTACACCAAAATGAACTCTTATATAAAGGAAAGGTGTATAAAGCTGGAGCTATTCGCGAGATACCTTTGAAG
>JAEYSJ010000196.1 GCA_023434855.1 Bacillota bacterium
GTTTAGTGAAATTCATTTACCAATAATGAAAGCCAGCATTTCTAATCATATGTTAAAAAATTGATATCTGAATTAATAAAGAATGTATACAATTTATTGATTCCAACACTTCAAAAAAAAAATTATAAATAATGTAAATTTAAGAAGGATTTTAACGAAAAATGTCTAAAATCCTTTAAATAAATTATATGGCAAGCTTGGCGAACTAGCTTCCCATTAAAACAATCGGAAAATTCAGTTATTTTCTGGTTTGCTGTTAGTTTATCAATTCGGTTAAATGCATGCATTTATAAACGGAGATTTTGACAAAGATTTAGCAAGCTTGGACTGCCGAATAAAAAAAAATCATCTAGTTTTTTGGAGGCGTTTATGACTAAGGTATTGATTGTTGATGATGCGGCCTTTATGAGAATGGTCCTACGCAATATGCTAACTACTCATGGATTTGAAATAGTAGGCGAGGGGGAAAATGGCGAAAAAGGGGTAGAACGTTATAAAGAACTTCGGCCCGATGTTGTGACGATGGATATTACTATGCCTGAAATGGATGGTATTACAGCGGTAAAAGAAATTATGAAATTTGATCCTGCCGCCAAAGTTATTATGTGCAGCGCTATGGGGCAGCAGGCCATGGTTTTAGACGCCATTAAAGCGGGAGCCAAAGACTTTATTGTTAAACCGTTTCAGGAAGATCGGGTTCTGGAAGCGCTCAACAGGGCGATTGCCTAAGCGAATATCCTTCGTTAAATAAATTAGGGACGGTGTACTATGACAAATAGCAACCAAGAGGGAATCTTACTTGAATCAGGGACTAATGAATTTGAAATTGTTGAGTTTACCGTTGGCGACGTTTTTTATGGCATTAACGTTGCAAAGGTACGCGAGATTATTAATCCCGTTCCTGTTACTATGCTTCCAGGACTTCCAGCTTGCGTAGACGGGATAGTGCAATTGCGCGGTAGAATTATTTCCTTAGTTAATCTTGGCACCCGTCTGGCAAGTGAAAAATTTGCGGAAAAAGAGCAACATATCATTATCTGCGAATTCAATCAAACATTTATCGGCTTTCTGGTAAACGATGTTTTACGTATTCACCGCATATCCTGGGAGCATATGGAACCGCTGCCGCAGGTGGCGGGTGAACAAGTTGCCACAGGTATTATTAAAATGGACAACAAGCTAATTGTATTGCTGGATTTCGAACAGATATTAACGGAAATTAGCCCGGAAATTGCCCGAAAACTGCAATTTACACCAAAAGCAAGTGGAGAAACGATGCAAAAAAGGACTGACAAAAAAATTGTTGTCGCTGAGGATTCAAAAATGCTGCGCGAACTTTTATGCAGCACGCTAACTGCTTCTGGTTATAGTAATCTTGCCGTTTATGAAAATGGTAAAGCGGCATGGGATGCTTTAGAAGGCTATGCCCGGCAATCCGGAACTCTTAACAAATATGTCGATTTAGTCATTACCGATATTGAGATGCCGCAAATGGACGGGCATCATTTAACTAAACGGATAAAAGACCACGATAAACTCCGCGAATTGCCTGTTTTTATTTTCTCTTCACTGATTAACGATGAAATGCGGCGCAAGGGTGCAGGCCTTGGCGCGGCGGTTCAAATTTCAAAACCGGAAATTGCCCTCTTGATTGATGAAATTGATAAACATATATTATGAGCAGACTGTAATCAATAAGGTATTTCTAAATGATACTGCTTTCCAAGGCGAAATGCTAAAAATAGAGCAATTTAATTTTAAATGAAAGGCTGCGAAAAAGATGCAAACCTTAGGGCTTTATGATCACCTTGGACCAAATTGCCCGCAGATACGAATCTTGGATGAATTATATGATGGAGTCTTTATTCTGAACGAAGACAAAAAAATTACTTACTGGAATAAGAGCGCCGAACGGATTACCGGGTATGCGCAGTCGGAAATTTTAGGACAACTTCAGTGCACCAATCTTCTTTTGCATATTGACGAGTTTGGGGTAAGCCTTTGCAATGGCGCTTGTCCCGTTAATGCCACTTTTAATGACGGCACAACGCGAGAAGCCGATGTGTACATCAGGCACAAAGAAGGCTATCGTATTCCCGTTTCGGTTAAAATTGTGCCGCTGTATGATGAGAATGATAAGATGTTTGGAATTGCGGAGATATTTTCAAACAAATACTCTAAAGAACCGTTAATTATGGAGTTAGAAAAACTGAATGACATTGCTATGAGCGACAGTCTCACCGGCCAAAAAAATCGAAGATATGGCGAAATGTTGATAAATTCAATACTGTCCTTGCTTAAAAGCAGCGGTGAATTATCGTTTGGTCTATTATTTCTCGATTTAGATAAGTTTAAGAACATTAACGATACATATGGACATGAGGTTGGCGATCAGGTATTGATCATGGTGTCGAGCACAATCAGAAACAGCATCCGGACCCGGGATACGATAATTCGGTGGGGAGGAGAAGAATTCATTATTGTCCTTCCAGACGTATCCGATACCTTTGTGCTTGAGAAGATAGCCAACAAGCTCCGGGTATTAGTCGAACATTCCAGCCTGCAAGTTGCAAACGATACTATTCAAATAACAATATCAATTGGCGCAACACTGGCATTAAGGACAGACACAGAGAAGTCCCTTGTAAAAAGGGCAGATAAACTTTTGTATGAGAGTAAGAAAACGGGCAGAAACCGTGTGGCTATCGGGTAACGCGGAAGTCTACGTTAATTGACAAAAGACTAACGGATCTTTTCTTGAATCCATTCTGTTTAAATCAAATTATGAAAAAATAAAGCCAGGAGGCAAGCTATGTCAATTGAGAATTTTAGAAGAAAAGACGATATGAAAAACCTGGGTCTAAAGGATATTATTGATCTGGATTTTTTGCAAAAGTTTCAGGATAATTTCGCTAAAGGAATGGGAGTTGCCAGTGTAACCGTAGATACAGAGGGCAACCCGGTGACTAAACCAAGTTATTATACCGATTTTTGCATTAAGTTTACTCATGCAACGGCTATTGGCGATAAACGCTGTGCCGAATCGCATCACAAGGGTGGTCAGGAAGCTGTCAGAACAGGGCGTCCCGCAGTTTATCATTGCCACGCCGGTTTGATTGACTTTGCCGCTCCAATTATGTTAGGCGGTCGCCAGATCGGCACAATGCTGGGAGGGCAAGTACTCTCTGCACCACCAGACGAGGATTACTTCCGCAAAATTGCGCGGGAAATCGGGGTTGACCCTGATGGCTATGTTGAAGCCGTCAAAAAAATCCGGATTGTACCGGAAGATTCCATTCATGCAGCGGCAGAAGTGTTGTTTATCGTAGTAAACACTCTTTCCAGAATGGGCTATGAGCAATACAAATTAAAAAACATGGCCCACAACCTTCACGATACTATCAGCCAAATCGCTGCAGCTATGCAGGAATTAGCGGCTTCTTCTACTGAGGTTACTGCAAATGAGCATTCATTAAATGAAGAAATAAGAGATGTCCATGTAGTCTCAGAGGAAATCAATAAAGTCTTAGATGGTATCAAGCGAATTGCCGACCAGACAAATCTCTTGGGATTAAACGCTTCCATTGAAGCGGCCCGCGCCGGAGAACACGGCCGTGGCTTCGGCGTGGTTGCTGAAGAAATTCGCAAGCTGTCAATTGAATCCAAGAATACAGTCGTTAATGTCCGGGATCTGACTTTGCGAATCCAGAAATCAGTTGCCAAAACGATTTCGTCATCCAACTCCACATTAAGTACTACTGAACAACAAACAGCAGCGATTCAGGAAATAAATGCGCGAATTAATGAGATTGCTACTATGACAGACGACTTAGAGAATTTGGCAAAAGATATTTAAGGACTAGATCAAACTGTGTCTTCTGGTGCGACCCTAATTTCAAGAGTGCACAAATTTTTAAATTTAGCTTTGGTTTCTAAAATTTCGTCCGTAGTAGAAAATATATAATTAATAGCTAAGGAGATTAGATAGCGTTATGGAAGAAAATCTGCTATCTGCTATTGAAATGTCTTTTACAATAGAGGAACTGGAAGAAATAGAAGAGATCATACGTAATCTGCCGCAGATAATCGAAGCATTGGAGAGCTACGCTAATAATTGATCACTATAAGTAAAAAAACCGGTTGCTCACACTCAGAAATTTTTTCGCAATACGGAATAACAATCTGCCTCAATAAAATAACTAATAGATTCTAAGACAGTTAAATACATGACACCAATAAAAAAGCATCTTGACACATTGTAAAAGCTATAGTCTTACCCTAAAGAATGGGACTCTATGAAAAGAGAACAAATGGTATGCCCCCTTTAGTCAGCAGGAAGTATGAGCTCATAAAAAAAAGGGGGGGTGCACCTTCACACGAAACTCAATCATTTCGCGTATTAGTATTATCTATCAAATCATGTAAGTATGCCCTACGGCTAGAGAAGGAACGAACCGTAGGGCATTCGTCATAAACGACGTTATAGGACTTACAGGTGTCAAGATATTCATATTTGTACAGAGAATCATATCCAAATCTCATGAGCCTCTTGTCGCCAGATTGACGGACATTAAAGAGAAGAGTATATTAAAATAGGGGAATTGAAACAATTGCATGGGAAGCTAAATTTTTAAAGTGCTTCTTAGTCTGACTGGTAATCCAGTAAGAGGGAACTTTTATGCGAAAAATAAGTAAAGTATATCACGTTTTAACTTATTGGCATGATTTCCGGCTAAAACTATTTGCTGAAGGCATTTTAGTTGGTTTTATTGCAGGAATAATCGTTGTGCTTTTTCGATATTTTCTTGAACAAGCAGAAGTATTGCGCACTCATATCTATACTCAATTTCAATCAGAACTATGGCCATTTATCACCTTTTGGTTTGTAATTTTATTGGTAATTGCTTATATACTGAGTTGGATCGTTAGAATAGAACCAATGTCGGCCGGTAGTGGAATTCCACAGGTAAAAGGCGCCATACTCGGTACAATGAAAATGAATTGGTATCGTGTGTTAATAAGCAAATTTATCGGGGGCATTTTGGCGATTGGTGCAGGCCTCTCATTAGGCCGTGAAGGTCCGTCAATTCAACTTGGCGCGACAATCGGCCAAGGGATTAGCCGCCTGCTTGGCAGGACTAAGATGGAAGAACGATATCTATTGACTAGCGGGGCCAGTGCCGGACTAGCGGCAGCATTTAATGCTCCTTTAGCAGGCGTTATATTTTCATTGGAAGAATTACATAAAAACTTTTCACCGGCAGTTTTAATGTCTACTGTCGCTGCGGCAATGACTGCAACTGTAATCACACAACAATTTTTTGGACTTGATCCGGTATTTAATTTTGTCGGATTGCCTGTTTTACCTATCCACTATTACGGCTTTCTCGTCCTACTTGGGATTATAACGGGAGTACTCGGGGTTGCCTTTAATTGGGTATTAGTAAAGACATTGGATCTTTATGAAGGGCAATGTCTGTTACTAGGAATGGGCAAGCCTGCATTACCTTTAATAGTGGCTGGAATAATCGGATTGATTTTACCTGATATCTTAGGCGGGGGAAACAAATTAGTTGGTGCGATAGGGTCGCACCAATTTAGTCTGTCAATATTAAGTTTGCTTTTGGTAGCTAAATTTTTCTTCACTATGCTCAGTTATGGCTCAGGAGTACCTGGAGGAATCTTCTTGCCCATGTTAGTAATCGGAGCACTGGTAGGTGGAGTATATAATGATATTATTACTTCTGTTTGGGGATTAGATCCAAACTACAGCACTACTTTTATAGTGCTATCAATGGCCGCATACTTTTCGGCTATTGTTAAAGCTCCAATTACAGGCAGCATATTAATAATGGAAATGACGGGTTCTTTCAGCCATATGCTCTCACTAATTGTCGTATCCATGGTTGCTTATCTTATTGCCGATATCGTAAAATCCAAACCTGTTTATGATC
>JAEYSJ010000201.1 GCA_023434855.1 Bacillota bacterium
GGTGCTACCAGCGAACAGTTTAAACTAATCGGACAATGGGAAGCCGAACGGATGCGCCATATGGACGCTTACCTGGGCATCCGGGCCAGTAACAATGTCAGCGAATTGTCAGATATATCATCAGAAAAAATACAAATGTACCAGCAAGATTGGCTAAAGCCGGTTCACACCGACATCCGCGTGCCTAATACCAAATGGTGTGTACTAAGATATCCTAATGGTGCCATGGCTCAACTGGCTAATATGAGCACAGAAGGATTCGAAGATTTTTATTATAAGGTTTGCAATCTTGATTATGCGAAAATGGGTAAAGCAATGGACCCATTGGTTGAATTAATGCAGAATACAGACAAAGTTCAAATAGTCGGCCCGGATACCAACCTTACCTTCTCCATCAAAGGCATTCCGGCCATCAAATGTTGCGGTTTACGCAATATTCCGGATGGGGAGGTATATACAGCACCGGTTAAAACGTCAGTCAACGGTTCCATAGCCTATAATACTCCCGCCGTATACCAAGGCGTTACTTATGAGAATATTCGTTTGGAATTTGCTGACGGCAGAATCATAAAAGCAGTAGCCAATCACACTGAGAAAATCAATAAGGTATTTGATACCGATGATGGTGCACGTTTTATTGGCGAATTTGCATTAGGGGTAAATCCCTATATCGAAACCCCGATGAAAGATACCTTATTTGACGAAAAAATCAAAGGCAGCTTCCATTTTACTCCAGGCAGCGCCTACGATATTGCTTTTAATGGCAATAAATCCGCCATCCACTGGGACTTGGTCTGTATTCAAAATTCTGCCTACGGCGGCGGCGAAATTTGGTTTGATGACCGGCTTATCCGCAAGGACGGACATTTTATAATTCCGGAACTGGCCGGACTGAATCCGGAAAATCTAATCTGAAAAATATCCAATAAAATATTAAAAACATTCTAACCGCAGAGGTCACAGAGGTCACAGAGGATTTATTAATGCTGTGTCCTTTGCGTCCTCTGTGGTTTCATATTTTACCACTGCCCTACTGCCTATTTTAGTAAAGCCTGTACAAAATTAGGCAAGGCAAAACAACTTTTATGTATATCTTGATTATAATATCTCATGTCCATCTGGAGTCTTTTGCTGATATCTGCCAGTAACGGGTCATGCTTTTTGGATCCCATGGTAAAGCAATGTAATCCACCAGGATACAGCGGAATATTCGCCAGATACATACGGGTAATAGGAAACAATGCGCTTATATCTCTGTATAGACGTTTGATTAGTTCCTGATGATAAAATGGCGATTCGGTCTGTTGCACAAACAAACCGTCTTCCTTTAATGCATTAGATACATCTTGATAAAAGGCAGGGGTAAATAACCCTTCACCAGGTCCAATAGGGTCGGAGCAATCTACAATAATGACATCATATTTATTTTTGGCTTCCTTCATGTGCTGAATGCCATCACCAATTTTTAAATATAATTTTGGATGTTCGTTAATAAGTGCAGAACTGATTTCCGGCAAAAATTTCTTGCATACATTTACTACCATACCATCAATTTCTACCATCTCAACCTGCTCGACAACAGAATGACGGACAACTTCCCTCACGCTGCCGCCGTCGCCTCCGCCAATAACCAGCACATTTTTAGGACTAGGATGAGTAAACATAGGTACATGAGCAATCATTTCATGGTAAATAAATTCATCAAATATTGAAGTCTGAAAAACACCGTCAAGTACCAACATGCGGCCAAATTCCCAGGAATCAACCACAGCAACCTCTTGAAAATCAGAACGTCCGGCAAATAAAGTTTCCTTTACCCGGCACGTCAAGCCTAAGTTTTTCGTTTGAAATTCAGTATACCATAATTCCACTCGTACATCCCTCCTGCATTTCTATTATTTCGGTAGTTGCGGCTACCCATACATTTGTTTTTACAGCATAGAATTTTACCATAAAAATTGCCAATATAAAAGATAAAAATATAAAATCCTGCCAGTAGGACAGGATTTTATATTTTTATCTTGGCCCGATGGGAGCATCACTGTCACCAAATGCAAAATAGCTGGAGTAGCAACAGTGAAGTATCACCACTTGCAGATTAATGGAAAAAGACTGCGTTACCCGGACTCTTTAGTAAAATCCGACCTGTTATTTATTAATTTACAAAGTGTCTAAAAATCTAGGCAAATATAAATGAAAAGTCTCCAGATCGATTACTTGCATACTTCGTTTGCGCATCTTTGCGAACTTTGATCAAATGTGCATCGAATAACGTACGAAAGTGATATAAAGCATTCGTTTTAGGGTATTTTGGCCCAACGCCGCGAAAATATAAAATTAGAAATATGCGACAGAATTTAAGCCTGCCAATTAGTGCGGCTGATTCTGTTGCGGAAGGTAGGGGAGCAGGCGTACCGCGAGAGTTAGCACGGCGGTATTTCGTTGCTTATCCGTGTGTTCTTGGGAAAATAAATATTTAAGTAATGGGATCTTACCAAGGATCGGGATGCCGGAAATACTTTTCGTATCACTGTCGGCAATAAATGTTCCGATGATAAAACGCTGATTGTTAGCGGGAAGCATACGCGTGGTCGTCATGGTTTTTACGCTGTATTCCGGAGCCGATGTGTTTTTATAGGACGAGGTGCTTGAAATGATGCTAACTTTGACATCTACATCAACTCGTACAATGCTTTCTTCCGGTTTTTCTTCATTGTATTCGATAATTGTTGGAACTACTGCAATGCTAGTCTCAAGAGTCTGGAATTGCGTCTGTACATTGCCTTGCGTATCAGTACTGAAGATAGGAACATTTTTTACGTTGGAAATTTGGGCTTTTATCCCGTTCGGGGTGTAGACTTCGCTGGACACCAGAACCTTGCTGTTGTTTAGTCCATCATTTAGAGCAAGGATATCTGAGAAAGTAGCTTCAAGATGCTGGGTATCACTGCGGACGTTGGGGCTGTTGTTAGTTTTACTCCAGTCAGTTGTAGTTTTTCCAGTAATGCTAGGCACAGGGTTCAAGCCGATATAATGCGAAAGGGAATGTGTTAGTTCTTGCAGACTGGCGGCTATGACTATCAAGTATGCCGGTGATTGATACGGCAATAGGCGCTGTAGCAAGCTTAGTGCCTGTTGCACGTCCGGTTGTCTGCCAGACAAAATCATATAAGGAGTGGCTCCCGGCGGAGCAAATACCATTGCTGCAACAGGGATAACATTACAGGTTTGTAATTGTTGGACAAATTCCTTTGCGGCACTGACGCTATTGCTGTTTAGCGGGATAATGGCGACTGTGCCGTTGGAATTTAAAACGCAATTCAGGTTTTCCGGGGGACTTTCGGCCTGACCGTTAGCGGCAAAAAGCCCTGTACTAGGCAGTAAAACCGCGAACTGTAATATAAAGAAAATAATAATTCTACATCTCACCTATCAACATCCTCGCATTTGCTCGACTTCGTGTTGATCGAACATTTCTTTTGCCAACCCGGCGCGCTAAACGGCTAAATTTATTTAAAAAGGAAGAATAAATTGTGAACCAGGCGTTGCATATATAGGCCATTGCATATGAGAAATCCCTTCAACTTGCTCGATAATGTATTGCATACGCTGCGGAATATATAGACGTAAACAACTATGTTGAGGTCTTACATGGATATTTGTTGAAATTCCCAAATCTTTTTGTCTGATATGTACTTGAAAGCCTTGTAATCCCGCGAGATCGACTATATTGATATAGTTTGTATTGTCAATCATGACAATAATGTTTTCTGTTTTTTCATTGATGCTGATCGGTTTTGAGATAAAATAAAATGTTGTGCCATTCATGTTCTGCATGTCTTTCGTATAAACTGCCCTATTTCTTAATTCCGTAACATCTCCAGTGAAATAATATTGTCCAGGCGGCAAATTTAAGGAAGCCACACCGTCCTTACCAGTGTAGCCGAAAGCTTGGGAACAAGCGGTATTATCCCACCAAGCCGTAAGGCCAACACGAGCGATAGGATTATTGTTCGCATCAACTAATCGTATCAGAATTATATTGCTGGTCGTCGCCGCAATAACCGGGCTTGGGGCGAAGTAGGTAATTAATCCGATCATGGTAATAATCACTAGTTTAACATATATACTATGATAGCTGTTAATTAAAGGTACCATCACAACTCCTTCTTGCCTGGCAACAGCAGGACTTGATTTAAATTATATATTTTTCTTTACTATCGAGGGAATTTACCCCATACAAACTATATATCGTGTGACTGCTTCAAATAATTAATATCTTTTTGCCATATTATTGGCATATTTCACAGATAATCACTATTTATGGAAATCTGATAGCAATTTTCCCAAAAAACTAATGTTTTGGAAAAATATTACGATATATTTAATAGGGCTGGAATTTAGAAAATACGAGGAGTGGTTGAAAATGAAAAATAGGCTATTTAGTATATTAGTTGTGTTGATTATGGTCTTTGCCATGACAACGACCGCTTTTGCATCTTCATCTTCTAAAACTTTTTACTCAACAGGTACGATGAGTTTGTATCTTGCAGCAAATGCAAGTGGAAAATCGAACGCTATTACTTTTAATGTTTATGGTTTGCCGACAAATGCCGTTGTGACGAAAGCAGAAGTAAATGCAGACGCCAACATATTCCATAGCGGGATGGGGGCGATTGTGTCAACTAATGCTTCTTTAAAAAGTAACACTACTGACTATAAAACATTACCTTGGGGCTCAGGAAACATAACCGATTTCACGACCGTCACTGGCGGGAATGGAACTTGGTCTTTTTACTATCAGGGTACTAATGTGAGTAGCTCATATGATGCAACAAAATGGTACCAAAACGTTAAGCTCACCATTTACTATAATTATTAAATTATCAACCGGGTTGGTTCGTCCGGATTAAGGCTAATGCTCAATATCTTTCCAGCCCAGTATTGAGCGATAACTTTTAAGGAGAATGAGTTATGCGTATTCAGGATGCAAACAGTGAAGTATTGTTATATCTTCTGGGGGCTAAAGGCATTGCTAAAACAAGAGCCACTAGTTTGCCGCAACCCGATTTTTCCAGATTTGTTTTCGGTACAAAGACTGCTCCCGCAATGAGTGAAGAACAATACAAGGAAGCGATAATTGAACTTGCGAAAAAAGACGCTGCCAGCGGAAAATGCAGCACTTCAGGGGACAACAATTTTGAATTTATGAGTTTAAAAAAGAGTTTTGTCTCTGTTGTTTCTCCTGATAGAAGAAGCATTATCGCCGCGGCCTCGCGTAAATTGGCCAATCAAGGAGAAGTAACTTATGCAGAGTTCAAAGATAGCGATGGAAATATCATCGCGCAGTATTCACCGAATGATGGTTGGGCAATGAGTGGTACCCCGGATGAATTTGCACGTAGTGTCAAATTTGATACCACATATGCTGCTGCCTGGAATGCTGCTAATAATGATCTGGTTAACAAAGCACGCGCGAACAACGCAAAAAAACCTGAAACCACCGGAAACTCAATTGATACTTCTGCTTAATTGGAAAGGGTCTGTAACACAAAGTGTCTATTATTTTCCGCCTGCCTTACTCTCTCGGATGCACACCTTTAGGACTATTCCAGATTGAGTTAACCGCATGAGTAACATTTAATTGGGTCATTAGCCAAGCATACAACTCCAGTAACCTGTCTAAATCAAACAAAGTATTCATGATGCCGTTCATTACCCAGGCACTCAACCATATAATCACAAATACCATTGTATAAATACCAATACACTGTCTGGGATAAAGTAATTGCCGCCACATAGCATTCACCTGCTTCCAGCCAAATTTATCTTCTGTTACATGCTATTCATCTAAAAACAAAATGGTTCTGTCCTATTCATCCATCAAAGCTAATGGATAAATTAAAATAACCAAGGGGGAAAACCATTCACTGGTATTCCCCCTTGGTTAGAATTATTATTTTTCGTTTAAACCAATAGCTTTTTCCAGATTAGCTTTGTTGGTGTTATAATCATATAACGCTTGAGAATAATTGGTTCTCGCCTGTGTCAATGCCAGCTGGGCGTCAATTACATCCAGATTCGTTCCAGCACCGGCTGAATATTTTGTTTGGGCTATTTTCATATCCTCAACCGCTTTATCTACTGTCACCCCGGAAGTTTGAATCCGCTGCTCAGCCTCTTTCATATTTAAATATGCCTGACGCACATCAAATTCAATACCGTCTCTGATTTGTTTGTCCTGTGCCTTAGCCTTGTCTAAAACACTGCCTGCTTCTTTAACTCTGGCGTTAGTCAAACCGGCGTCAAAGATATTCCAACTGGCTGAAACGTTCATTGACCAATTGTTTGTCTGACCGGGGAAATCTGGTCCATTCCACCCCTCGGCAGCACCTAATGCAATCGTTGGCTTCCTATCGCTGTCGGCAATTTTTATACCTATTTGCGCAGCGTCAATATTATCCTTGGATTGAACTATTTCCGGACGATTATTCATTGCCTGTGTAATACTGTCTTCCAACGAAACATCATATGGCACGTAATTAAGATCATTCTTATAAACATTTTGTATATCCATCGGCACGCCAATCGTGTTATTTAGACCTGCCGCCGCCACAGCAAAACTACTCTGCGCCTTAGTCAAATTTTGCTGGGCATTGGCTAATTCTACTTCAGAACGCAATAGATCAGCTTTAGCCACTGTACCTACACCATATTGCGCCTGTACATTTTTTAAATGCTCATTTAGATTATCAACAGATTCCTGATTCACTTTTACTATATTGCGAGCCTGTAGGACATTATAATATGCTGTTGTTGCGTCCAGTCTAACTTGTTCCTTTGCTATACTAACATCAAGGTCGGCTGCCGATGCGGCGATTTTAGCCTGATCAATCAGCCCTTCCACCCTGCCGCCTGTATAAACCGGCCAGTTTAACTTAATCGAAGTGTTGAAACTATTGCCAGGAAGATAGCCAATTAAATTGCTGCTGCGAGTGCCTGTGCTTCCCAACGTCAATGAAGGAAATTTACCGGCTTCAGCTTCCTTGATACTCCACTTTGCTTTATCACTGTCGTCGATTTTTATTTTAATAGCCACATTATTTTTCAGCGCTGAAGCAACACTATCATCTAAAGATAGTTCAGCTGGAGCAGCTTGCACTGCTGCTGAATTAATTAACAAAATACCCCCGCCGATCACCATCGTCAAATAATTTTTCCACGATTGGTTTCGTGCCATTATATTTCCTCTCCTTTAATTTTCTGCTCAAATATGGACCGACTAGTCGGTCATGTTTTCTATTAATCATCATATCATTATTTACGTCTTCAGTCTACCAGCTAAATATGACAATAAAATGACATGTAGTTATGTTAGGTGAAACTAACGCATTGAAATAGACAGCGCTGCTAACGCTGTCTATTTATTATTTTTCAGCTATTCAATTCAAAAATTAACGCGCAACGGAGCATCCCCACATTGGCCGTCACCGCCCCAGCGCCGACCAACCCCCATTACTCCGTTGCTTCAATTATATTATACCCAATTAACAATAATTTTGCTACAAAAAATAAGCAAAGTTAATTAAGTAAATTTTAACTATAAACTAACTAAATAAAAACCACCTTATATAGTAAGGTGGTTAAGCTCATTTACTGGTGCGAGCGGCCGGAGTCGAACCGGCACGGGTATCACTACCCGACGGATTTTCTTACCTGCTACGATTTTCATCGCCAGCCTTTAGCTGTTTGTGGTCTGGACTTTCTCTTCACCATGAGTTTTCACCTTTAGGTGCCGCCTGTTAAGTCTCTACACCTTCCCCTTTTGGGCTTGGCTCGGGATTACCCATAATATTGTTGTATATCATTATCAACATTAGAGGGCTTCCCCGAATTTAAGCGGTTCTACTCTTATCCTTTCGAATAAGGCACTCAAATTTTAAGTCCGTTGCGTCTGCCTGTTCCGCCACGCTCGCGTAAGCAGCATTATGAAAATTTTTGGAGGCGGCACCCAGATTTGAACTGGGGGATAAAGGTTTTGCAGACCTCTGCCTTACCACTTGGCTATGCCGCCATGTAAATAAATGGAGCGGAAAACGAGATTCGAACTCGCGACCCTCGCCTTGGCAAGGCGATGCTCTACCGCTGAGCTACTTCCGCATAATAATGGTGCCGCAGGGCAGAATCGAACTGCCGACACGAGGATTTTCAGTCCTCTGCTCTACCGACTGAGCTACCGCGGCAAAAAATTGATAATGGCGACCCTGATCGGATTTGAACCGACGATCTCCGCCGTGACAGGGCGGCATGTTAGACCGCTACACCACGGGGCCGCGTATTCGATTTTCGACTCTAGATCTTCGATGTTCGATGTTCGATTTCTATCGATTGTCGAAGGTCGAGTATCGACTATCGAGAATGGTGGGCGATGACAGGATCGAACTGCCGACATCCTGCTTGTAAGGCAGGCGCTCTCCCAGCTGAGCTAATCGCCCGTATTCTAGATAATAAAGGAATACGCTTCCTCACTTC
>JAEYSJ010000344.1 GCA_023434855.1 Bacillota bacterium
GTCATAGCAGGGGGTTAGTAAAATGATTGAATTTCAGGAAATCCGGGCAGGTGCTTTACACATGGCTACTGACGCAGCCTGGGATAACGGGCGGCGTCAGCTTACTGCAATGTTTGCCAATGACGAACGTAGTTTGACAGGCTGTTTCGCAATTTATTGCATTTTTGCTGGTAATAAAGAGTTCAAAGTAATAAAGGCTTTACTAAAAAAAGATGATCCATTGGAATTTCCTTCTTTGACACCAATTTTCTCCGGAGCAGCCTGGTACGAACGGGAAATACATGATTTGTTTGGTTTAACACCTATAGGTCATCCTGATTTACGCCCGTTAGTACTGCATGAAAATTGGCCGAGAGGCGTTTACCCTTTGCGCAAAGACTTTGCAGTAAATTCGCCTGTGCCTGAAGCCCATGAACATTATCCTATGGCTCATGTTCATGGAGAAGGGGTATTCGAAGTTCCTGTTGGCCCTATTCATGCCGGCATTATTGAACCCGGTCATTTCCGCTTTAGCCAGGCCGGAGAAAATATTATTAACCTTGATGCTAAGTTGTTTTTTACGCACCGGGGAATTGAAAAGATCGTAGAAGGGCACAGTCTTGAGAAAGCCTTTTATCAGATAGAACGTATATGCGGAGCGTGTACCGTATCTCATGCTATTTCCTATTCTCAGACGGTGGAATCAATTGCCGGTGTAGAGGTCCCAATAAGAGCCCAGTATCTGCGGGTATTGGCTGCGGAACTCGAAAGATTGTATAATCATGTTGGCGACATCGGTAATTTATGCGCCGGCTTAGGCTTTGCCGTAGGTGTAAGCGGTGGCTCAAGGGTAAAAGAACTGTTAATGCGCCTAAATGAAATGCTTGCCGGAAATCGTTTTTTGCGCGGCATAGTAGCCTTAGGTGGCGTCAAACTGGATATTTCTCAAAAAATTGCTCTGGAAATTCTAAATATGTTGAAGATGTTAGAGACTGATTTTAAAGAAGTTGTTGAATTATTACGGGAAAATGATGCCTTCTTAGATAGGGTCAACCGGACTGGAATTCTTCCAAAACAGGCAGCCCTCGATCTGGGTGTTGTCGGTGTAGCTGCCAGGGCTTCTGGGTTAAATGTTGATGTGCGTCAGGACTATCCTTATGCAATATATGATAAACTTGATTTTGCCGTACCGGTATATAAAAGCGGAGATGTGGCCGCCAGGTTATGGGTAAGGGTGGATGAGATAAAACAATCAGTTAATATTATTCGCCAAATACTTGCCGGATTGCCTGAGAACAACCAACCGCTTACTGTACGTATTCCGAAAATAGAGCCCTATAGTACCGGTTTCAGTCTGACCGAATCACCCCGCGGCAGCAATCTGCACTGGTTGATGGTAGGTGAACAAAATACCATATACCGGTATTTTGCCCGTTCAGCATCTTATCCTAATTGGCCGGCGCTGACGGTGGCTGCACCTGGTAATATAATTCCTGATTTTCCACTCATTAATAAAAGCTTTGAATTATGCTACGCGTGTATTGATCGCTAGAATAGTTTAAGAAGTGAGAGGTAAAAGATGCTAGATCTGTTAAAAAAGATTATTTATACCGGAAAAGTTACTGAAAAATTTGACGCCGGCACCGTGCCTTTACGATTTCGCGGCGAATTATCCGTAAGTAACAGCACTTGTGGTAATTGTAATAGCTGTGTTACCGTTTGCCCGGTAAATGCTATAACTGTTAAAAGTGGCTCTTTAGCGATAAATCATAAGGCTTGTATTTTTTGCGGCCATTGTGTTGAACATTGTGAGAATCAGCATTTAGCGCATACTAATAATTACAAACTGGCAATATTAGACGGGGTTTTATCCGAAACCGAAGGGGAAATATTACGGAATAAAATTCACGCAGTTCTCGGACGTTCGCTGCATATAAGACATGTAGATGTTGGTTCATGCAACGCCTGCGATTTTGAAATGACTGCTCTTAACAACCCCATCTACGATTTACAGCAATATGGTATTGATTTTGTTGCGTCGCCACGTCATGCCGATATGCTGATGGTGACAGGTGTTGTGACCCGCAATTTAACACAGGCGTTACTTATGACTTATGAAGCTACTCCAAGTCCTAAATTAGTTATGGCTGTTGGCGCGTGTGCAGCCAGTGGGCACACATTTGGTTCAGGCTATGCCATTCGTGGTGGGGTCGATGCATTTATTCCGGTTGATATTTACATACCCGGATGCCCACCCAGACCCCAGGCTTTATTGTATGGATTACTGTTGGCACTTGATAGAATTGGATAAAATAAATAACTTTAGGAGGTAATATGTATGAAAACAGTTGTAAGTACAAATTTGGCCCCGCAGGCAATTGGTCCTTATTCTCAGGCAATTAAAGCAAACGGCTTTTTATTTGTATCAGGCCAAATACCTCTAGATCCTGTCAGTGGGCAGATTGTATACGGTGGAGTTGAAACACAAACACATCAGGTTCTAAATAATCTCCGGGCTATTTTGGAAAAAGAAGGCTTATCCTTTGCTAATGCTGTAAAAACTACAGTATTTTTAAAAAGTATGGATGATTTCTCAATAATGAACAAAGTATACGCCGAGTATTTTACTGTTGAACCACCGGCAAGAGCATGTGTAGAGGTATCCAGATTACCCCGGGATGTTAATGTTGAAATCGAACTAGTCGCAGTTTATGGATAAAACAATGTTCTGCCAGTCATTTAAATGCTTCTTATAGCGCGTTAGCGCTTTTCTTTTTGCTGGTTTGTAATAATGAAAAATGTCTGGTATAATATAGAAATTAAAGCCTATTTATTGTTTAGAAGTTATAAAATCATAAAATATAATATATCTTTTAATGACTGGGATAATAGGGAGGGTTGTCTTTGGATAAACAGCGTTTAGAGAAGACTGAACAGAATGACATCGGCTTAATTCGTATCGCTGATGAAGTAGTGGGGATTATTGCTGGTCTGGCTGCTACCGAAATTCCCGGTGTTGCTGGGATGAGCGGCGGTCTGGTTGGTGGTATTGCTGAAATGCTAGGTAAGAAGAATTTATCCAAAGGTGTTAAAGTGGAGGTCGGAGAACGGGAAGCTGCAGTTGATTTATATATTATCGTGGAATATGGTGTAAGAATACCGGATGTCGCTTTAAGAGTTCAGGAAAATGTAAAGCGTGCTATTGAGTCAATGACCGGTCTTGATGTAGTGGAAGTTAATATCCATGTGCAGGGAGTCGGTTTTGGGCAGGAAAACAGAGATGAGGACATAAGGGTGCGTTAGACGAAACAAAGTCCGGCTGCATGTTGCATTCAACATGCTTCCTATTTAGAAAGGAGCTAAAATGGGGATTATTGACCGCATAATTTTATCAATTTATACACTATTATTGGCTATTTTGGCCTTTGGCGTAATCTTACTTTCTTTACGCCTTATTTCTTTAGATTTGGTATGGACAACTCTTACATTAATTTATGGACAATGGGAAGCAGGTTTGGTGGGGTCAATTTTTTTTCTTGTTAGCATTCGTCTGCTTTTGGCAGGTTTACGTTCACGCGCTCGCGGAGAAAAAGATACTATAATCCATCATACCGATATGGGTGATGTGCATATTTCATTAGAAGCAGTTAAAAATCTAGTAGAAAAAACAGCCAGACATACCCGTGGGGTACGAGGAGTAAAAGTAAGTGTTAACCATGATGCTCAAGGATTAAAAATATATTTAAAATCAGTTGTTAGCCCGGAAAGTAATGTACCTACTGTTTCAGAAGAAATTCAAAAAAGGGTGCATGAGTACATTAAGAATACGGTTGGAGTAGAACCCGCAGATGTACGAATTTTGGTGGAAAATATCTCAAATGACTTTAAAACTAAGCAACGTGTCGAATAGGGAGTGTATTTATGGACACTAAGTTACTACAGGAACTTTGGCAGCATCACAGTGGAAAAATCACCGGGGTAACATTAGGTTTCTTGGTTGCCATTTTTATTATCTTTTTTGGCTTTTTTCATACATTGTTTGTAATGTTTTGTATGATTGCCGGTTATGTTATCGGTAAACGTATTGATGAAAAGGAAGATATTATAGATATATTGGATAAAATATTACCACCGGGTT
>JAEYSJ010000382.1 GCA_023434855.1 Bacillota bacterium
CATTTATATTGATAACGGTATTGATGCTCCCCAAACTAGTGGTTTCAATATTAGGGTTTGCAGATATATCTCCTGCCTGCGTGACCACAACCAATGAAGCCGCTATTGGCACTATATTCGAATAGTAAATGACTGTTGTATTATTGTTTTTCAGTTCGACTGTTACGGGTGAAACGCTCACTTCAATAATGCCAAAACCTACGACCTCTCCTGTTTTTATGGGAGAATTCCCTATTATAGCATCTCCCTGAGAGGATACTAATGAAAATCCTACGCCATTAGGGGTAGGCGCTGTTTGGGTCGCAACCAGCCAATCAAATTTATAGGTACCAGGTTCTTGCAGCGTAATAATACCTGTTGTATTATCGTAGCTGATATTTCCTAGTGAGGTGAGTGTAGTGTTAAAAATAACATTTGCTCCTTGCGCTACACTCCCGGAAACAGAACGCTGAATTTGTAGTGCAATACTCATGAAATCTCCTCTCTTGTTATTTGTGATATGGCCTCTTATAGCATATGCACAACTAGGTACAACAGTTATGTGCTGAATTTGATAAACCATTAATATAGGCATTTCGAGTTATATTGAGCATGTTGTTGTCTGCACGGTTGTCCGTGTGGCTATGCAAGGATATAGAAAAAAAGTGAAACTTAGGTAGTTACCAAATTGCTGCTCACTCTTCAGGGTGAGGTCTCTTATTCTGCATGCTCGTGATCATATCAGTTTGTTCCACTGTATTTGCCGAAGATCGTAAAAAGTCGCTATTTCAAATGTTGGAACTGTCTCGATTCCGTCACAAGCAGATGTATCAGATGTCAATTCAATGGTTTAAAAGCGAATTATCTCGTTGCCAAAGACAATAATGTTTTTCGTTCGACAATAGTAATAGGAGTTCAGTTTAATAGGTCAACCCCTCCTAATTTAGACTTGGCGAACACGGACCTGTTCAAATGCTTGAATCTTTTATGAACAGTTTTAGTACTTCTTCCCGCGTAACAATTCTGAAAATCACGCCTCCTAAAAAGATAGATTTTGCAATGAAAAAAATTGTAGCAGTCGACGGAACTATCTTGATACAAGGCGTTGCCTACGGTGTCAATGCCTATTTTACCAAAAATGAAAACGATCTTTCCATTATAGTTTTTATGTCCCCCGATGGTGATTGTACCTATTGGGAACCAGTACGTTCCACTATTTTAACAACAGTGAAATAATAAGCCAAATTCTTCTAGAAGGTTGCGAGATTAATAAATAAAAAAATCTTCCAGACAAAATTCTGGAAGACTTTTATTTTTGTATCATTCTTATTATTAATGTAGTCAACTAACTCAATAATATGATAGATGATCACTACCACGCAATTTAGAGAGTTTCTCCCCCATACCCCCAGAAGCAAACGCAAGCTAAGTATAACGTGAAGAAATTACCTAATTGTGGTAACGGCCGTTGCCTCAGCCGGAGGTGTACTCTGTTTCTGTCCGTTTTGTCACCTTGTCTTTTCCGTCGTTAGTTTTCTGCTTGTCGCTTCCACTCATTGTTTTTTTCATTTCTCCATGCAATCCAGCCTAGCGGTAAATCGTATAACTCTTTAATTGTATTATCAATAGATACCACTTCTTCAAGACTTACCAAAATTGCATCATCAGCTTCAACATCTGAACCATCATGAAATTGCCACATTCCATCATCCTCATCGTGGGAAACATAGACAATCGAACTAATACCTTCAATAATGTTCTTGCTAGTCAGAACCATTACATTCTTCGGATCTCTAAAAGGCCAATCTTTAACAACCACAATTATTTCCTCCAATCAATTATTTACTTATCCCATTTTTCTCGATTTTCTTTTCGTGATAGCACCTGTGCATTATTGTAGCTATTAGAACCACCTTTGCTCTTCGAATCTATGTGATCTATTTGCCACTCGTTAGGGTCTGGCTTAACACCCTTTTGGCTTTTTTGTGGTCTAGTTAATTCAATCCCTGATTTGTCAGACCTTACAATACCATCATTTTTCTTCATGTTCTCTTCAATTAACTTATCTTTTTGTGTCTTTGTAAATTTTTTACCTGGTCCTACACTTGGAGAATCTGGTATATGCGAATAGGGTCTTTCAGCTTTACTCGCCCCCATACCACCGGCAATTCCCCTATTAATCTCTCCCATCTTCTCCCTACCTTCGGCACCCCTACTCGCAAATCCTTCACCATTTTTAACATCAACATCATCCAAAAAGTCTTTATTTCTTATGTTCGATTCGCTACCAATATAAGGTAATATTCCTCTAGAATTAGCGTGACCCTTAATATGTGATGAAGCAATATTCTCCGGTATAGGCGTATTATAATCTAATACTTTTCCACGCGGAATTATTCCCGGAATAACAATTGATCTTTTTTGTGGAATAACAATTTGTAAATTTTTTAAGTCTCCTACCTTAATAATCGTGTTATTACATCCAAGCAACGCTTTAAAGCTTTTCTTTGACATTGATTTACGCTCTCCTCGATATAAGCTTGTCATTCACTTATTACCGAGTACATACGCTTTATTTAATGTGGTTGGATGCTCTAGCTTACTATTTTTAAAATGTCACTTAATTCTTATCTATTGAGCGCATTTTACCTATATCATTTAAAATATGAAATCGATGAATCACATGCTCATCCTTAGGGTTAAATCCGGTCAGCTTTCTATCGAACAGCATCGTACAGCGCTGCAGGCTATACTGCCCAAAACGCTGCCTTATCTTATCAATAGCAGACTCCAGCCCTTCCATCTGTGTCTTATCCTTATCAAATAAGACAAGCTGAATATGCCCATCAGCAGTTACAAGATCAGCCCCTCGGACTCCTAGACTTCGGATCGCCCTATCCCACCGATAATTGGCCGTAAATAATTCCAACGCCTTATTCGCAATATCCCCAGATAGAAACGTCGGAACAGGCAGCTTACCTTGCCGATCAAACGAGTGGAGCTCCTTGTCACGAACGCTTATTGACACCGTTGTACACTTAAGCCCGTGATCACGGAGCCGTGCTGCCACACTCTCAGCTAAAACATAAACAATCATTTTTACATCTTCAAAGTTCTGCAGGTCCCTTACTGCAGTGGTGCTATTGCAGACAGACTTAACTACACTTTCCTCGCCAACAAACTTATACTGGCGCCGAATCATGCCCATTTGCAAAGTGCCAGAGCGTTTCTCCCCAGACGCCCAGGAGCAAACGCAGGCTATATATGTCTCGATTAGCCAACTCGCCAATGATATATATGGCACGGTTTTGGAGCTTTGTTCGTGTGGAGCGACCAACGTACAGCAACTCTCTGACCGGTAGCGGCCAAACCTTTTCACGGAAATTCTCTTGAGTAATAACCGTGGTAGCATCGGGCTTTTTCATATCGCTGCCTAGCTTTGCAAAGATCTTGTTCCAGGAGACTCCGACCGATGCCGTAAGGCCTAACTCTTCCCTGAAGCGCTGCCGGATTTTATTAGCCACAGCTTCAACATCGCCAAAAAGCTGCTCCGTCCCGGTGATGTCCAGCCAGCACTCGTCCACACCGAATGCTTCAACCCGGTCAGTATAGTCAGCATAGATTGCTTTTGCCAGGCGGGAGAAGCGCAGGTATTTGCGGAAATCGGCCGGCACTGCAATGAGGCCCGGGCATTTTAGCTTAGCCTGCCAAATTACATCGCCAGTTTTAATGCCGAGTGCCTTTGCTGGGCCGTTCTTGGCAAGAACGATGCCATGGCGGGCTTCTGCATCGCCGCAGACAATGACCGGTTTGTCGCGGATTTCCGGATTGTACAGGCATTCTACAGAGGCATAGAAATTGTTTAGGTCGACATGGAGAATGGTGCGGCTCATATGCGATTACCTCCTCGAACAGAACATAGATAAAAGACCACATCTAAATAATGTGACCTTCAACTTTCAATAAACCAGCGACCCTCATCGCAGAAAAGATATACTTCCCGCCCATGGACCCGGCAAGTGTAGCGTATGCCCTGGCCGCCGGCTTTAAGCGCTGC
>JAEYSJ010000016.1 GCA_023434855.1 Bacillota bacterium
GAAGCAGCAACAGAAGTAATCGCCATATTCATTCACCTGCCTGTCAGCTTTTTTGATCCAATCGGTTGCCGACAGGCCGTTCGCCATAGCCGTCATAAGCATTAGAAACCGATTCCTGCTGCTTAGCCGTATTGAGCAAAAACTGCAGCCGGTGATTAATTCCCTGATTGGTCAGTCGAATTGACTCCAACAGCGACCTTCCTTCGGCAGTTCGCTTATAAGCATCTTCACAGTTATCAAGCTCAGCCTGAATCTTTTCCCGCTGATTCATCAGTTCAAAAAACAGGTCAATATCATTTCTGATGAGGAACTTGGACATTTCCTGGGTTAGAAAATGATAATCCTGCCATAACTCCCGCGGCGCTTTCATTAGCGAGCCACCGCCACCTGCTGTTGTCCCTTGGCCAGCTTCATTGCTTCCGCCCAGGTAGTGCGCAGATCAACTAAAATTGCTTTGGCGTCTTCCAGCGGCTGAACTTGTTTTTTCACATTCCCCTGAATCAGGCTTTGCTCAATAAAGCGATACAAAGCCATCCAGTTTTGCGAGAGTTCATACTGCATGTCCAAGGTACTCATAAATTCGCGCACAATATCCTGTGCTCTTAAGTTAGCAGCATTCGCCTTCTCCAGATTACCGGCCTGAGTAGCAAGAATGCACTCATTGACAAACCGGATAGCCCCATTATATAGCATAAGGGTTAACTCTTCCGGCGAAGCGGTCATTACTTGTTGTGTTTTATAGGTATTTGCTGTTGTAGCAGCATTCATATGGATTCCTCCATGCTTTCGTTCAGATTAAATTCTATTGTCCCAGTTGCTGAGATAACCAGGCACTTTGCTTGCTAAGATTGCTGAGAGCCTTCTCCATAGCATCAAATTGTTTGTAATAGCGGGCTTCAACTTGAGCCAGTCGACTATTCATATCATATAACTGCTCTTTATAGTCAGCAATACTTTTTGCCATATTACTTTTTGTATCCGTAATGTTTGGCGTACCTGCTTCGGTTTTCAGCCTGCTAAGAGATGCTTGCATTTGGTCGTACAAGCGGTTAGCTACCCCCTTGGAGTCTTGCGTATCACCGGGCGTACCAAAGATCTTATATACAATATCAGGATCAGCTTCTAAAGCTTTGCGCAAATCATCTTCATCTACATATATCTTCCCACCATTTGAAGCCTCCGTTGTAATCTTACCGTCATCATCAAAATATTTACCTGTGCCAATGCCGATATCAATGGCACTTTGGTATTTACCTGTCAAACCTTTTATAGAATCGGAAAAGCTCGCACGCAAATTAGTAGCTATCTGCGTAAGAATTGGATCACGGCGTAAAGTACCACTTTTTGCTTTTTCTTCCCACGCTTTTATTTCGCTGTCCTTCATATCGGCCTTCTGAGCATCTGTCAGAGGCCCATAATCAGAATACTTATCTTCCTTAAGTTCTTTTTGAATTAAAGCCATGAAAGAATTATAGCTGTCCACGAAGCTCTGGACATTGGCAATCGTTTTATCGATATCCGGCTGAACTCCAATACTGGTAGGGATTGGTTTTTCATCTGAATCTATAAAGCTAGTAGCCTTTAAAGTATAGGTAACGCCCGAAACAGTAAAAGTATTCGAATCTTGTTTGAGTTCTACACCATCAAGGTTCACAATTGCATCTTGTCCGTTATAGGTCTCGGAGCCGTCAATCTTAAGCTTATTAAGAAATGATAAGCCTTCAGATCCTGTACCAGCAAAGCTAACGGTAGCCGCTACACCAGTCTTGTTTGAATATAAGTAAAATCGATCCAATGTAGTATCATAATTAGCCTTTACATCTGCTCCGGCTTTATTAATGTTACTGACAACTTCATTTAGCGTCATACTGCCCTTAACTGTAACACTCTTACCATTAATCATTACATTAAACTCAGATGTATCAGTAATTCCTGCAAACTGGTCGGCAAGTGTTCCTTTCTTCTTACCGGCAGCAGTATCGGTAATACTATCACTACTTGATAATTTAACACCATCAGCTAACTGCTGCACAATCAGTGAGTGAGACACATTAGCTGCATCAGCGTTGGCTGTGGCACTAGCCACCGTTTCATTACTGGAAGTCACTTGTTTTGGCGATAAATTGGTTTGTTTTTTAAAATCAGCAAGCGTTTTATTACGAAAATCCTCTGCTAACGTATAAATTGTATTAAGATCTTGTTTCTTCCATTCAACCTGTGTTTTCTTCTGCCATACCTTATCATAAGAAGCTCTGCGCGCCTTCATTAAGTCTTTGACCATCTGATCAATGTCCATACCAGAGCCACTAAGCCCGTATGTTCTCATTACCATCTGTACAACCTCCTATTGCAACTAAGCTTTTTTATCTAACAACATGCCAACATATTCTTGTATATTGGCAATTGTATCCAACAATTCATGCGGTGGAAATTCCTTTAAAACCGTACCGTCACGCTGATCAACCATTTGCACAATCAGTCGCTTTGTTTTCTCATGCAGCGAGAATTGCAAATCGGTATTCATTAGTTGCATTAACTTATTCATTCTTTCTGTGACTTGCTCGGCCTCATCACGAGTAAGCGGATTAGTCTCCTTTTGCATGGGGTAATCATAGTTCTTAGCTGATTTAGCCGATCCGCCAAGCTGGCTTTCTGCTAACGGTTTGGAAGCTTGTGCCGTTGAAAGTATCGCGGTAGTTTTTAAAGTGACATCCATGTCTTGTCCACCTCGTCAAAATCTTCTCTATTGTTTATATCGAAGAATTAAGGCTATTTCTAAAGGGATTTTCACAAAAAAGTTGCTGCAACATCATTATTGCAGCAACGGTTATTACTTTTGGGAACATTAAACACCTGTTATCAACAGCTCTAAAGCTTCCAATAGTTACGTGCCATGTCTCCGAGTATTGTATTGAGAAAACTATAATTTATTATAGAAAATCAAAGCTAAGTGGCGTCCCTTTTTTAATATCCTGCACAGCCTTTTTACCTATAACTAAGTCGAGATACTTAGTTGGTAATCCAAGACCTGGGCGGATCGCTTTTATGTTATTCAGGGAAAAAATGTCCCCAGCCTGCATATCCTCTGATACATAAAGCGAGCGCCGATGCTTAAGCGATGGAAATTCCCCAACAGTTGGACCATAGCTAACATGACCAAGAGCCTGCCAGGCAGTTTTACTTTCCATTACAAGCCTTGCCATTTCTTTCGGTTCCATTGAAAATGCCGAGTCAACACCACCATCAGCGCGAGATAAGGTGAAATGCTTTTCAATTACCGTCGCTCCCAAAGCAATAGCAGCAATAGCAGTGCCAATCCCCATTGTATGGTCTGACAAACCAATCTGGCACTGGAACAAATCCCTCATATGAGGAATTGTAAGCAGATTAGAGGTATCCGGATTCGCCGGATACGTACTAGTGCACTTGAGCAATATAATATCTTTGCAACCATTTGACCGCAATGTACGGACCGCTTCATCAAGTTCAGCAATCTCTGCCATACCAGTAGATACAATGACAGGTTTACCAGTATTGGCAACCCTTTTTAACAATTGTATATCAGTGTTTTCAAATGAGGCTATTTTATAGCACGGTACTTTGAGTGTCTCCAGAAACTCGACTGCAGTCTCATCAAAGGGAGTACTAAAGGCTACCATGCCCAGTTCATGACATCGTTTGAAAATAGGTTCATGCCACTCCCATGGAGTGTAAGCTTGTTGATATAACTTGTAAAGAGAATTCCCCTGCCATAATGAGTCAGGGTCATCAATAAAAAACTCTCCCTTATCTATGTCAAGAGTCATTGTATCAGCGGTGTAGGTTTGAAGCTTTAAGGCTTGTACACCAGCCGCTGCTGCTGCGTCTACTATTGCCAGCGCACGTTCTAATGAATGATTGTGATTGCCTGACATTTCGGCAATGATAAATGGTTGATGGCCACTCCCTATTATAAAATCGCCAATTTTAACTTCCAACATCACTTCGCCTCCTTATGCCTGGTTCAAACAGTCAATGTCTAAATCAGTTAAAGATTTAATCGAATGTTTCGCTTCATACTCCTCAGAAAGGTTGACATTACGGAACTGTCCAGTCAAAACACGTATCGTTCGAAATCCAAATGGCTTAATTCCTACAAAGTCCTTATAAGGATTATCGGCTACATATATTACCTGGATTGGATCGACTTTTTCCCATTCACAGATTTTCATAAAGCAGTAAGGAGAAGGCTTAGCATGCCTCACACCAAACCGGTGGGTAATTAGGCAGCGCTCCACCAATTGAGGTAGTCCAAGTGCCACCAGTTTATTATATTGCACAACCTTATTACCATCTGTCACAATATACTTCGGATAATTTTTAAAGCGAGTCAAGCAGCTTTCTGCTTCAGAATATAACCTTATATCCGGTTTATGAAGCCGATAGGCAGACAAGCACCGGCGCACATTACGACGCGAATAACAGCTAAAATTGATCAGCAGATCATCAAAGATTCTACCCCGTCCGTATGCCAAGCGAGCTTGCATAAAGGTGTAAGCTGCAGAAAAGTCGATCAACTCTTCCTGTTCTAAAAAACGGGCAACTGCCGCAAATCCGCTATCCACATAGTTCAACTCATCATATAAAGTGTCATCCATATCAAAAACTAATATAAGCTTCATTGGGTCACTTCCATTATCAGGTCCTGCGGATACCTGATCTGTCGCAATTGCTGCTCCAATCGGCAGAAGGGATATTGCTGCAAATTCTCGCCCCGGCTCTCCAGTAAAAACCAGTAAAAACTATCCAATCCCGCGGCAATGCTCATCGTCGATGCCCCGCCAAAGCGGGCGTTACATTCAATAATTGCCATATGACCTTGTTCATCTACGAGAACCTGTAATACCACATGACCATACAAACCTAAACGGCCAATATAGTGGGCACACAACTCCTCAAGTACCGTATTTTTCACTGTGGTTGTAACTTGCGACTCACCATTAACAACAATATCACGCGATCGGCAGACTATACCCTGGATCTGTCCTTGTTTATTCACATAGGCATCTGCACTGTATTCTCGACCTCTTACGAAAGGTTGAAAAATAGGATATGACAACTGACAAGCATGAAGCTTAGCCTGCTCAGAAGACAGCTTAAGTCCAATATGGTGTGAGCCGGCACCGTACCTTTCTTTTACCACAAACCATTCTGCATTTAATCCATCAAGAGACGATTCCGTTTCAATAGCCGGAATACTTAATTGCTTACAGATTTGGTAAAATAGCACTTTATCCAAACAACGCTTTATACTTTCTGATTCAGCTACCATAACAGCTATACCATGTTTTTCTAAATAAGCCTTGCACTCACTCCAAAATAGTAATTCACCGTCACGAGTTGGGATAACATAGCGTACTCCATATTGCTGTAAGTTCGACAATAACTTTTCAGGCGTTATTTTATCTAATAAGGGCATCTGCCAGAAGTCATCAGCAAAATACCTGGTCAAGCACTTTTCGTCCTGATCAGCAATAATAATCTTGCCTTTGTTATCCAATTTAGCCAGGGCCTGCCTAACAGCTTGCAATAATGGAATTTTTTTAGCAGCACTGGATATCAATACATTTCCTGACCGATTCTTAGACAAATTTCATCACCACTTTTTCTGTGCCAATTTCCGGTACTATGGCTTGCCCTTGGCATGACATTTTATTTAACAAGTGAGGATTAGCTACAAGATGTTCCACTGCTATCCCAATCCTAGTCGAATCCACTGTAGTATAAAATCCCAGGTAATCAATTGCTCCCGCTTTTGCCAATGCTTGGGAGGCTTCTATTTGATTGTCGGCAACACTGATAACAATACTAGGCAACCCTAGGTAACAACGTTCCCATAATGTACTTCCGCCCGCTCCAATAGCTAAATCAGCCTTCATCATACGTTCAGCCATATTAGTCACCTGACAGGCGAAGCTAAAATTTTTATGCATTTCGCACTGCCGCCTGATATCTCCAGCTAATGGATTAGCAGCCCCAACAATAACCTCAACGAAAAACTGACGTTTTTTAAAATTAGTCAGAGCAACTAATACTTTGCCAGTTTCACCAGTTGGATCGCTTCCGCCAAAAAAGACCTGAATATGTCTCACTTTTCCGCAATTGCGCACTCTATTGTGAACACAAGAAAACTCCTCGCGCAATAAAGCATACTCAGGTCCTAATAATAGCTTGGTTGCCGGTAAGACAAGCTTCCGGTATCGACTAGCGTTTTGTCCATAATTTGCATCCAACAACAAATCACAGTCGTGCCTCCTATTAGCCAGATCATCAATTACCATGATTCTTCCGACATAGGGGCGTAAAGTTTTTTCCCAACAAGCATCCAGACTATAATGGTCAACTATTAGCCAGCCAGGCTTAAGATCAAGTTTTATAATCACTTCTGCAGTTGCTCGTGCATCGTCTTGCCAAGTGATGTCTTCTCTGTCAATTTCAAGCATTACTACTGGAAAGCCTTGTTCGCGTACCAAATTTACAACATTTCCCGGGAAATTTCTACAAATAAAAACAATTTGGGAGCCTGCGGTACGTAAAAAGCTGGCAAGAGTCAGACATCGCATCAGATGCCCTGATCCTATTGTTAAGGAAGAATCGGCACGTATTATAATTTGCATATGATTATCACCTTATCGAACATTGTAGTGCGACTTACTGCTGATAGGTTAAAAGAACAGGTCTAAGCCCACGCCAGGTAAATTGCAGATCGGATAGCCGAGCAGCAACATCATCGCCTGCAATTTTACTGTTTTTCAAGGCATCAAGGTAGTTAGGCGCTTGAGCAACGGCCCTATTCCAATAGGATCGAGCTGTTTCCCATTCGCCTTTCAGCGCTTTAAGACAACCTAAGTTATTGATTGCGGCAAGATCATTTACTTGTTTGTTTAGCACTTTAATAAAGGATTGCTCAGCTTTATCCCAGTGTTGCTTCTTCAAAAAATATACGCCCTCATAAAAGTAGGCCGAACTACATTGAGGATTGAATTCAATCACCTGTTGAATCCACTGATAAGCATCATCAAAATGATGCAGCTTAAAAAGAGTAGCAGCAAAGTCTAAATAATTACTCTCCTTAGATAACTTACGCTTATTGATGGCGGCCTGAATAAACTCCAAATCATATTTCTCGAGAATTGTTCGTTCATCAGCTAAAAATCCCGCTATCTCTCTGGAGGTGTTCTGCGAATGTCTTCGTATCTTAACCAGTGGTTGATCAACGTACCCAAATCCGCCTAACTGGGCCATACGTAACCATAAATCCCAATCCTGCGAATATCGCAGTTCGGAATCAAAGCCCCCTGCTTTGATTATACTTTCTTTTTTAAGCAGTACACCCGACATGGATAAAATTTGATTTCGTACGAACTGGTACCCCAGTACTTCCCCAATATCAACTTGCCGCCATCTGTGTATGCCTGGGATAACACAACCAGTCTCATCAATCTGGCTGCAGGCACTATGTACCAGGACATAATCACCTTTTTTATTCAATTCCAGTAGCCGTGCCAGCTCAACTTCCAGCATATTCGGTTCAGCAATATCATCATGATCCATATAAACAACGAGTTCATTGCTTGCCAATAAAAGGCCCTTATCACGGATTTGTGAAGGTCCGACATTCACTGCATGCTTCTCCAAAAGAACATGCTTAATTACCGTCTGTTCCGCTAGCAGATTCTCGATAATATAGCAGGTCTCATCATTGCTGCCATCGTCAAGCACAATCAGTTCATCAGGCATTAACGTTTGCTTCAAAATACTTTCTACTGTTTCCTGGATAAAAGAAGCACAATTAAAGGTAGGAATAATTACACTCACTGGCTTCATGTGGATACCTCTTCGTTAAAATTCCTGCTTCACTATAGCTGCTTCAATCAGCATTCGTTCTTTTTGCTGTTCAGCCTGGCTCATAGTAACGCTTACAGATTGAGATTGGCGGCGAAAAAAATTCATAGGAGTAGCATGATAAGCTACTTTTCCCTGTTTTAACAACAGCAGATAAAAATACCAGTCACCATATTGCTTAAATGACATAACACTCTCCAGCTGAATTCTGCTGATAGCGTTTTTCTTCATAACTACTGCAGACACATTAGGAATCGAGTTAGAATTGGACATGTATTCTTGAACAAATTCTTGTCCATTATATATGCCTTCTCTTATTCCCCCTTTTCCTATGTGCACAAGATCAGTCTGCATATCTGATCCGAAGCCAGCCCAATCGCCTTGCTCATCAACAAGTACAGAATCACAAAAGCTTAGAACAACTTCTGTATCAGCTTCAAATGATTCCATTAAATTAGGAAGCATCAATGGTGAAGCATAGTCGTCTGCTTCTGCAATCCAGATAAAATCACCTTGCGAAACCGCCACGCCTTTTATCCATTGCTTAAAAGGCGAGCCGGAATTTATATCATTTACCACAATCCGTGTTAGTCCATAAAATTCTTCTAATAAGCCCTTGGCCAATTCTACGCTATCATCACCAGATACATCATCCAAAAAAATAATTTCATAAATCGGATATTTCTGCGAAAATATAGTCTGTAAACGCCTAGAGAGGTATTCTTCATAATTATAATTGGGGACAACAACACTAATTTTTTCATAGTGGATGCCTAGTTTATTAACAATTTCATAAAGATAATCGAGCCATTCCTTTTTATCTGATGTCTGTAATACCTTATTTATACAGTAATAATATTCAAAACGTTTTCCAAATTGCACAAACCTGCCATCTTGCTGTCCAAGATATAGCAATTTAGAATAGCCCATTTTTTTTAATTTGTTAGCAACTTCTAACCAGGTAGATTCCTCGATAAAATTACCTTCAGATACTACTTTGATTTGCACTGGAAATAATTTTTCCAGTCCATTTTGAACCTGAACTATTAATTCCTTATAGAATTCTTGCTGATCTACTATGAATAATATTCTGTTATTCTCATTTATAAGAATCGACTTTTCTTGTATAGTACAAATCATTTTCAAACGTTCGAAAAGGCCAACTGGTGATTGCCCTAATGAAGCTATCGCCTGAGTTTCAATAATATCTAGGAAATCTATCTTTTCCATAAAACTATAATAGGGCACAATATAAAAGAAATGTCTTTGATACAGAAAGCCCATGGCAGATAACTGCTTTTTAATTTGATTAAAATACATGCTGGCAATAAAAATACGCAGATTTTCTTTGTCCTCTTGTAACAATTGTGAGGGGTTGCAAACTATAATTCCATTAATTGAATTTCCCCACTTGTTAGGATCATTATCTACGAAGTAGGAAATTGGAGCAGGAAAAAGGCTTGCAAAATCCTGCCCTGCCTTTCCTGCACCGAAAATAACATAAATTCTATTCATAACATCCTCTCATTCCAATCTTGATGACAAAGAATAATTCAATGCTACAACTATGCTAGCTAATACACTTTAGCATATCACTTTGACTTGACGAGTCTGAAAACCATCTGTCCCTGTCCCCAATGACCAAATTGATCCTCATAATATATTTCACAATACTGTTCTTCAAAGCCTATTTCTGTAAACATATTTATCAAATCCCAACCAAAATCATGAAATACCAAACATCCTTTATTTGATAAAGGATCACCATGATATTGAGCCGGGAGTAGATGAACAACTTCATTACTTTGTATTTCTGCTCGTATTATAGATTTCGCTTTATCAGCATGAAATGGTATAGCAGCAAGCATCATTCCGCCAGGTGCAAGAACTCTGTAGCATTCTTGAAAAGCTCGAAAGACGTTAGGAATATGTTCAAATACATCATTACTAATAATTAAATTGACTGTTCCTGTTTTAAAAGACAAATTCATTATATCTTCGTGTCTGATTCCATCATAAATTTTACCGCTTTGATTCTCATATCCCAAAAATTCACTACCTATTATTTCTAATGTCGGGAATGCATTTTTTATCCACCTAAAGAATGGTGTGACTTGCTCCATTAAATATACACTTGAATACTGGTTTATTTGTATATACTGCTGCGCAAGTTTTGCAATTAATCTTTGCCGATTATTCATATGACATTCTGGACATATTAATCGCTCCCGCCAGCACGGAATCTCATTACCATTAGAAAGCTTTGTAGCAAATAAATAATCAACTAACATATATGTTGATTTATTACAACATAGGCAGAATTGCTGTATATAGAAAGGAGTACGATTTGTCGAATTAATTAATTCTATTTCTAATTTATTTAGCTTCAGTTCTGCACATCCGGAAAAAAATTGCTTTTCATTTTTTGCAATAAATTTTGGTGTTAAAGTTATTTCATCACTTGTAATCTGTAAATCGCTACTCAAAAATTTCATTTTATACCCTTTCTATTCCTAATAATTTAGAACTGTCTGTGCCAACACAAAAGTAGTTTAATGATTACTGAAAGATTTATATAAATCGAAGACTGATATTTCGCTTGAGCTACAATAATTATCTTCAACTGAAAATATTTTTTTTATTTCTTCAGATAAAGACGAATCTGACCAAACAATTAATCCAAGTAAATCTTGCAATAAATCTTCAGTTATCGGCATTTCCAATACATTTTCCTTATATGTGTTTAGAACATCCTCAAAGTATTGATTAATTCCATCATGAATTTGCTGAATGGATGAAAACTTTTGTTGTGAATAACCTGGCTCGCCAAAAACAGGTATTACACTATCATCAATTAATTTAAAGTATTCTAATTGTCCGTTTGGTGATGTGAGCACACTTTCTAATAACAGATGATATTTATAGATGGATTTATCAGTTTGAAAATAAGGTTCTTTTTCTCCATAGCATCCACTCATGGTATTTCCATTATATTGAAGACCTTTTTGTGCATCACTTGTCACAACGTAATATCCCTTTATTGGTTTACCTAAAAGATTTGATAAATAATATTGTATTGTCCCCGCATAGCCTAGATCAACAACAGCCATATTACTATATTTGTTTAAGTCCATCATTTGACAGTATTTTAAATATGCATTTTTTTCTTTATTAACATTTTTTAATATTAAATCTGAATATAGTTTGATGGCTTCTTCGACAATTTTATAGTCTTGAGGTAATACAATATGCTTTTCAAGATTTGGGTCAACACTATTTATTTTTACCCCAAATCGGTAATATAATAAATCGGCTATTGTTCCATTAAACTGAGAACGCTTAACAAAATCTGCTATAGCATTATGATCTTTTAATATAGAAATTGAAGCAGCTCTCCTAGAACATAAAAAATATACAGTATCATTTTGGGGCTGTCCTAAAATACTTCCAAATTTGTTGTACAGTTTTTCTAATAAATATCCTTCCCTAGATAAGAATAGGACGACATCCACTTTATCTTTACAATTAGCTTTATATAGCCAAATTACAAAATATAAAAGTATTGGGCCAAAAATAACATACCCCAGTGATTGAAAACTCCTCAATTGGTACACACCATTAAAAGAGGATAATGCAAATGGACTATTAAACTCCTTGGCTACAATAGTACCTAATAGTGCAGCATCACCCCACCGTAATTTTTCCCGATATCTATCGTAAATATAATTACCAATATGTGTATTAACAAATAAATTTAAACTAGACATTACATGATAATGGCCAATCTTTCTATCTACAATTTGCTGAATATCTGAATGTTCATTATCCCCTATATGTAAGCATTTTAATAATCCATATTCTTTCTGAAATAAATCCCACATTGTTCCGTTATCTTTTCTTTTCCTTTTATCGCAAGATAGCCATATATCATCATATCCTGAAATATTACATTTATCTAATATTCTTTTAATATCTTGCTTTCTTAGATACATATCTGTAATTAAAAATACTTTTTTACCTTTTAATATTGCATAGTTTAAGAATTCCACAATATCTGCTTTTGGAATACACAATTCTATTTCATTTTCTATTTCCATTTCTTTTATTATATTACAAACATCACTACTCAATCCCGTAATATTTGCAAATTCAACATATATATCATCAATTGAACAATCACCTTTATAACCATCTTTTCTTCTAAAGTTATTCTCGGCCAATTTTCGTTGAATAGTAAAGTCAATATGCTGATTAAATATCTTGACTATTTTATGTTCTAAAAGCAAAAATGCAAAATCCGGTTCCAAAATACGCCTTGTTATTAACGTATCAAAAATATCAAAAGTTATAATATCATATTCATCAAAAATATGCTTGTCAACACTATTTTTACTCCAGTATTGCCATAAGTTTTTACTACCACAACCTTTTGAATATACATTACAATTAATATCTATTTCTGCAAATGTCATAGCTTCATTATTAGCAATATATGCAATAGAACGTTCAATAACATGAGCAATTGATCCATCAACCTGACCAACTTCCTCCTCAAAGTCTTGATATGTTAAGCCTAATGATAATAATTTTTCAAGTGCTTTAGATTTAGCCCAAAACATATTTCCTACCGGATAATCAAAGTAGTTTTTATAATCAATCTTGATACCTAATTTTTTTAAAAATGCACCAGCTATCCCCTTATTGGAAAGCCAAGTATGTGCCCAATAAGGGAGCATTGAAAACGTTGTAGGATACACAAGTCCAATATCTTCATATTTGTCAAATATAGAAAATATTCTACGAATTACATCTTCATTCCCCAATAAGTTAAAAAGTAAATGATTTCTCCACTCACTTTGTTCAATTCCAGTTCTCAGTGATTTTTTACTATGCAAATGACATATATAATCATATTGCAAAAGCTCTTTAGCGAAAGTTACTACAAAAGGGGCTACGTCTCTACCTTTATTAGGTACAACTTCTACTTTTAAGAAATTTAAATTAATTAAATCCTGTAACTTTAGCTCAATTATTCTTTTGAATTTTATTTCTGTTATCGAAATATATAAATCATATGCAAAAGGTATTTGAGATAGTAAATTATAAAAATCATCAAGTAAGTCTATATAATATAAATGAATATGGATACCGATTGTCCCTGGGAACCCATAAAATGCATCATCCATTGTAAAAAACTTATTTTTTCCAAGTTTTAAAGCATTATATTTTATCACTGGTCCACTCGAAAAAAGCTCTTCCCTGCTTTCATTACCAACAATATCACTAATTTCAAAGCCAGATATAATTTTTTTATCGCATATTCCTAATGCCTTCAGTCCATCTCTAATTTCCTGATAATATTGGCTTGCAATAATAATATAATCATAATCCATTTCAATAAGGTTTTGTGGCGAGATTACAGGTTTTTCATAAAAGGATGTTCCAACCCTGGCAACATTATTATCAGCAAAGGCCACTATTTCTACTTTTTCCAGATTTAACATACTATAAATGGTCCTTGCTCCCCCACCAGTTCCAAACAATATAACTTTACGCAAGTTCAATTCACCTCAAAACTGATTTAAACAAATATCTCCTATAAGAATTATAAATCAACTATATCTGCGCCATTCCAGTAGTGTCTATTCTCTAAAAATCCAAGTTCTTGCAATTGAGCCGCTATTTCTTGATAAAATTGACTAGCAATAATTATAGCTATATTTTTTTTATCCTCTTGAAGCAGATAATTGGGATTATAAATCTTTCTCCCATCTAACTCCATATTCCATTTTTCCGAATTATTATCAATATAATATTCAGGCTTAAATGTAAATACTGTATATATTTTATCAATTGCTGATCCTGTACCAAAGAAAACTATTTTTTTCCCCTCGACTAAGTTCATCATATAGTTCCTGAGTAGTTCTTTTTGATGCTTAATTCGTTTCTCCAGATAATTAATAGTTTTCCCCATTTCATCAATTTGAAGGCGGTCTCGCTCAAGGCTTATATCTTCCTGATACATAATAGATTGAAGAACATGTGAATTTGCCAATTCTTGTTTACCACATACTGCAATCATATATTTTTTGTTTATTTTCCAGTTTTCCGGCTGGCGCAAAAGTGTAAATGTATTCTCAGTCTGTTCAGCAGCATTAATTAAACTCAATACTTCAAAGCCTTGATTATAAATCTTAATATCGTTAAACCAGCATTTTAAAAAGCTTCGAAATTCAGTAAAATAAAATTCCTTTATATGATACTCATTCTTAAAATTAAATTTGTCCGAATAACTAGCTTTATCTGGTGTAGATATAATTAGGATTCCATCCTTTTTTAATATTCTTTTGATTTCGTCTAGGAAATTGCGCTGAATTTTTTTATCCACATGTTCAATAGTTTCAAAACTAACAACAACATCTATAGAATTTGTCTCAAATGGCAGTTTTTGGATAGATGAATTTAAGTATTCAATATTGTTTGAAAGATATTTGCCTTGGGCGAAAAGAATTGCTGCCTGATCAATATCAACTCCAAATACTTGTTTTGCCGTTTCTGCCAATATATAACTTCCATATCCCTCACCACAAGCAGCATCAACTACTACCTTATCTTTTACTAATTTCAAGATTGCACTATATCTATGCAAATGCTCAGCTGTAATTTCACCACTAACTTTTTCAGGTATAAATCTTTCACCAGTAAAGTCTAACCCCTTCCCTTTATCGGGTTTATAAATTAGAGAGTTGAAAAGACTTTTAATCTTTCTGGAACAAAATACAACAGAATTATACTTAAAATACTGCAATGGGGTCTGTTTATTTGCTAGATATTTTTCGTAATCTAAATCAACATTCGTTATATGGTCAAAGTCATAGAATTGATGTAGGATAAATTTCTCAGTATACATTCCAAATTCGTTTACAATATCTTCAATATTTTCGCCGAAATCAGTATATACCAACCGTTCTTGCTGACGATAAGGATTACCATATATTTTATTGTGCATATAGGTTCTATCCTGTGTTCTTTTATTGTGGTGAAACGGTACTGAAAAGATATGAATTCCTTGAGTCTTTAATATTCGATTAACCTCTCGAAATGCCATATTAACATTATCTATATATACTAATACATCTTCAGAAATAATTAGATCAAAAAAGTTATCTACAAACGGACTAACCTTTAAATCAACAGACATTATACCATCTACGTATTCGCCAGATGAAACATTATCAAAGTATTCGCCACAAAAATATCCAGGCAACTGTTTCAAAACAGAGTGAATTGAACCACTTGCTGCAGTATATAAGATTTTATGATTTCTTAAGCCGGGAATAGCTTCCGTTAAACTAATATCTTCTCTAAGTAATGTTGAAACAATAATTTTGCCTACATCAGAGTTACGTATACTAGCTCCACAGTTCGCACAAGTAGCTTCTCGATACGAAACCACGTTATCATCAGTAGTAAATATCCCATTATGACCACATATATAGCATTTTTCCTTCGATACTATCATATATTCCTCCGTTAAACGCGAATAGTAATTATGAGAACACTAAAAATATGTTTGAAAAAAGTTTGTTTCATGTGCAAACATACTAGCATGTTCACAAAGCCATTCATCACTTTTCTCCCACCAGCGAAAGGCGAGTAATTTGTTAATCTGTTCATCAGAATATCGTTTACGTATAGTTTTTGCCGGTACACCGCCTACAATAGTATAAGGTTCTATATTTTGCGTAACAACCGCACCAGACCCTATAATGGCACCATCCCCAATTCTGACACCAACACGAATTATAGCCCGAGTTCCAATCCAAACGTCATTCCCGATTATAACAGGTAAATACACATCTTGATATAAGTTCTCATCCACAAAGCTTTTTACGTCTCCTGGTAACCGATTTAAATAAAAACCGGGAAATGTTGAGAGGAATCCCCTTGAAGGATGATTCTCTAATCCAATGATACATTCGGGAGCAATAGAGCAAAATCGACCTATAGTCGCCAAATTTATACGGGTACGTTCTCCAATATATGTATGTTTACCTACCTGCGTCTTATTAAGATTAGCACCTGGAAACATGACATTATACCCTTCAAACACGGACTCATCATCCGCATTACTATCTCCTATAAATTTGACACCGACGTGTTTTTTTATCAGTGGTTTCACGTTATCATCGGTAAAATTAGTTACTTCCAACTCGGAAGCAAGCAAAGAGCTAAAAATTTCGAACCCATTATAAAAGTGAATACCTTCTTTAAATCCCATAAATTCTAGCTGACTTTTTATAGAACTATAATAAGAACTTAAAACCAATATAAATAATGGCTTTACATCTTCATTCAATATTATTTGCGGATTATTAATAGGCCTTGATAAAAATTCAGTGCCCCATTTCATCGGATCATTATCAATATAATACGATATAAATACAGGAAAACACTCACTAATGATTGCGCTTCCTTTACCCGTACCAAATATAACAACCTTTTTACCTTTCATCATGCATAGAAAATTCAAGACCCTTTTTATTTCTTGCGGCATTGTTTCTACCTCAAACACAATAGTTAGTTTGTTCTTCTCACAGTAATTAAGTACCATTGATAATGCCTTTATTCCTTAATACACAAAATAATTTAACGTAAAATCAACCGAATTATTTCCCCATGAAGATTATTCATGAAAGACTTCTAAAGCATTGCTATTATCTATAATGTCTGCAAGCTGTTCTTCCAAACTCCCTTGATTGCAAAACTTTATACCATAGGTATTATCCCTTATTTTATCTAGTGTCCCATTAAAACTCTTTTGTAGTAGTATTTTAGCCTCCTCTAACTGATCAACATAAAATATTCTTTTATTAACTACGTTTAGAATCGAGTCATCAAATACGTACGGCTTATTCTTTATAATGACGATAGTTATATCTTCAAATACTATATTGCCTAAATCAGGAATGAGTGAGCTCATAACAATTACTTTAGGGGCATACTTCATTACGTAATCATTGATGCTTGCATCCTTAATTAAAATTACATTATTTAATAGTTTAAATTTAGATAGCATCGCACAAAATCCATATGACGGTTTATCTCGGACCACCACATGAATTTTCTTATTTTGCTGTGCTTCCAGAAAGGTTAGCAAAGCATCCTGAACTTCCGCCTCCATTGGTATTAAACTTGTTTGGCTGAAAGAAAAAGTCCAATCCAAATATATTGCCACATCGACTAAAGGTTTATGACTGAAGTTCGTGCTTTTTGCTCCCTCAAAGCCAGATAAGACTGCAGGCGGAATAATTTTAACAGTATTACTGATTTGTGGATAGAGTGCTGCCATTTCCTCTTGCTTTGTTCCCTGAGTCAAGTAATAATTACATCGGTCAAACACATGCACCGATGCATAGGGATAAATCACTTGTCCAAGAAAAAAGGTATTTTGCGATTGCAATCCGATAATTTTACAAACTTGCTGTGTCATAAAATACTCAATCAATAAGGCACTCACACCTTGACTAGGAGGTTCTTCCCAATAAACACATTGCAATGGAATATCTTCAAATTTACGCTTACAGTCATATATAATTTGTAAATATTGCACAATGTTTGTACAAAAATTGTCTTTTATAGTTTCATACAGCAAAGTCAGTGCTGCCTTTATATTGGTTTGTACTAAACAAATAGTTTGCAAAGATTCGTTTGAAGGCAACACCAGCTGGTCTATCTCAAATTCGGGCTCATTCCTTGTTTTTGAATTCCAGGGATTAAAAGCATAAATATTGTTTTTTTCTCCCGCTTTTACAAGAAACTGTAGTCTGTCTAGTGGCTCAAACGCTAACACATTAACGCCTGATACTCCGTGCTGTCGCAACACGGTTCGATCTGATGTCTGATCATTCCTCTCCTGTAAAAGCTGGCACATCTCGTCGACATCTATACAACAGATCATTGTTTTCATGCTTGGAGCATTATTTTTATAATTAATTAAGTAATATTGAAATTCTGGAAACATACTTGACAAAAAATCCTCTATTGGACAGCAAAATGGTCCTAACCTTATGTCATATATTAAAATAGTATCCCATTGAAACTGTTGCTGCATTCGACTTAAACAACGTGTGAAAAGTACATATAAAGCAAATTGCAATGCACCCCAAAATGAATATAGAGGTTTAAAATATCGCATGGATACTCCCAATCGCTGATTTAATTCCGGTGCGAGATACTGATCTAGTTCATCAAGCAATGTGGTACATGTCTGCAAAGTATATTTTTGTATATCAAGGTATTCCGTAGCATCTATCAACGAACATAAATTGCAACACTCCAGTCCATAATGGTGTTTCAGATAATACACAACAACTATATCTGTCGAAAAAAGCTTCGCATCTTTTTGCAGCCCATGTTTCAAACAATGCTTCACATCATCGATTGTATGTAAAAAGACAGCTTGCATGTCGAATCCTCCTTTCTAACTACTGATCTCCTAAAGCATCTTCGCCTGTAGTCCGGCCTGACTGCAAAACTTGCTGACATAAACAGCATCTCTTTTCTTAGCTAAATTCCCGTTAAAATGCTCTTGCAATAACTGCTTGGCTTCTTCTACCTCTTCGGCATAATAAACCCCTTTCATCAGCATAGTAAGTGCCTCGTCACTAAAAGCAATCATCGGATCTTTCATTAGAATAACCGGTAATTCTTCAGGCAGAACATCCTCCAAAAAAGGCATGGGTGAATCAAACATAATCAATTTGGGAGCATATTTAGTTAAATAATTGTCCATTTGCGCATCTCGAATCAAGGTAACATTAGTGAGCGTTTTCAAAAAAGAGAGCATCGCACAATTCTTAAAATTTAAATGGTTGCTAACTACTACGTGGACTACTTTTAAATCTTGTGTCTCCAAAAAAGATAGCAAAGCTTCCTGCCGGGAGACAAGGGTCGAAAGATTTTGTCCTCCTTTAGTAAAAAATGAAGTCGGCGTTAAGTAAATAGCCACATCAGCAGCTATTTTCACACTGGAATTTTTAGCCAATGCCTTCGGCGCAACTGTCGAAACAGACCTAACTATCTGGGGCAACCACCGATGGCAGCGGCTCTTTATCGCCACATCAACATAGGGAGAGCTTGTCTGCCCGGCAAAAAAAGTTCCTTGTGACTGAACACAGACTACCTGAGTAACTAGATTGGACATCAAGTATTCCAACACCAGGGCACCAGCTCCTTGATATGGGGGAATATCCCAGTAGGCATTATGAATAGGTGATTGATTATGGATATTCCGATATGTCTGCACAAGTCGTAAATGTTGTATGATATCCCGGCAAAAGTTGTCACTGATGATTGCGTATAATAACATTAGTATGTTTTGTCTATCCTTATCGGCAGTACGGATACTTTGCAAATTATTTTCTAACGGCAAAATTCGACCGCTGATTTTATATTCAATCGGATAATATAAGGGTTTTCGATAATTCAACTCATGGATATTGGCCTTGTCCGGTGATTGCTGCAGCAAAAATTGCAGCTTACCTGCCGGTTCAAACACTACCACATTTTTTTTGTCACTTTTAGTGTTAATTATAGCGTCCTTCTCAAGTAATGGAGCAATCTTTTCTATAGAAATACCGCTAATAACCGTCTTTTTTCTACTTTCAGCTGCTTGCTTATATTGAATCGTCCGGAACTTAACTCCAGGCAGCATTTTGTCTAAGAAAGAAATATTTATACTCTGATTCAACGGACCTAACGTACCCTCGTACACTAATATAAAGCTAGGGGAGTATTGATCAATCATGCGGTGCAAGCAACGAACTGCTATATCATAAATTGATAATTGCCTTGCACCTACATAAGAATAAAGCGGTGTTAAATACCGCATTGACAAACCTAGCTCACGATTTAACGCAGGCGCTACTTGGTAATCTAACTCCGTAAGCAATTCGCTAGTTGCCTGAAGCGTATTTCTTTGTATATCAAGAACTTCTTCAGAACTTATATAAGAACATAAATCATGGCATATTACGTTGTGCTGATGTTTCAAATAAGTAACAACCTGTACGTTAAAGGAAAATAACTCAGCATCTTTAAAAAGCTGTTGTTCCAAATAATGATCTGCATCCTGAATAGTATGTATAATAACCGCTTGAGTCACTTGCATTCTTCCTTTCACAAGGTAATTCTAGGTTCATCCACTATTGTCTGCAGTTCAGCAAAGCTAAATTTCGACATAATATTGCAAACCCCTTCACTCTCCATATTCCTTCTGGTGAACAGTCGAATTTAGAAAAAACCAGTCTGGGTATTTTTTAAATATTTCGAGTGAATCCTGCATCGTAAACTCAGGATTTACCGGATACAACTCTTCGATAATCCGGCGTATCAGTTCAAAATCTGCAGGCGTATCTACCGTCCAGCGGAAATGACTGTAATCAACAGGGCAAAGCAATCGTTTAATTCGATACCGTTCAGGATGGTGATAAATAAAAGGCGTGACATGTTCCCGGTCAGGCTGTGCTGTTGCTTCTCGCCAGCATTCCTCTAATGCTGCAAATGTAAAAACTTCCGTATCTAAGCCTCGAGGATACCGGTCAAGCCTTACATAATCATATTGACCATTATTATTGATCAAAAAATTGATAGCTGGTCCACATATTGTTGGATCAATTATTGGGCAGTCTGCTGTAATTCTCACCACTATATCCGCTTGAAACTCTAATGCAGCACCATAGTAACGTGCCAACACATCTTCTTCCGGCCCTCGAAAGCAGGCAACATCCAACGCTTTACACAAATTTACCACTGCTTGGTCACTGTCATTAGTTGTCGTGGCAATTACAATTTCATTGATATCAGGAATTCGCCGCAGCCGCTCTATTTGATAAGCCAGTAAGGGCTTACCTAACACCGTTTTTATGATTTTCCCCGGCAGTCGGGTAGAGGTCATTCTGGCTTGTACAATAACAACCGTTCTCATCTGATCGCCTCTTTTAAGCAATGAATAACAAGCTGTTGATCGTTATCGCTCAATTCGTAATACATAGGCAAGCTCAAACAAGTATTATAATATGCTAACGAGTTTGGAAAGCTGTCAGAGGTAAAAGCAAAACGCTGCCGATAATAAGGCTGAGTGTGAACCGGAATATAATGTACATTTACTCCGATTCCTGCAGTTCTTAATTCATTAAATACTTGCCTTCTGGATCGCATTGTCTTAGTAGCATCAATGCCAATAACGTACAAATGCCATGAGGAACCCCCATCTGCCTGCTGATAGGGCAAAATAACAGCCGAGTCAAACAGCTCCTGACTATAGCGCGCAGCTATTTCTCTGCGTCTGGCAACGAATTTATCAATTCGCGTCAGCTGGCTGCTGCCAAGCGCAGCCTGGAAATCTGTCATACGAAAATTGTACCCTAATTCCAGCTGCTGATAATACCAGTCCCCATGACTATCTCCCACCATTTCTGCCGGATCACGGGTAATTCCATGACTTCTCAGCCGTGATAACCGTTTATGCAAAACAGCATCATTGGTTACAACCATACCGCCTTCGCCGGTAGTAATTATCTTCACCGGATGAAAACTAAAGACCGTCATATGGGAATAACGGCAAGATCCTATTTTATTGTCGAGATAAGAAGCACCTATAGCATGCGCGGCATCTTCTATTACTGTAAACCCAAACTCCTCAGCTAAGCTCCATATCGCTTTCATTTCACAAGGCTGACCGGCAAAATGCACCGGAACTACAACTTTGGGTAACTTTTGCTGGGCTTTAGCCAGAGACAATTTATTGGCTAAACACTCTACACTCATATTATAGGTATGCGGATCAATATCTACAAAATCAACCGATGCACCGCAATAGAGTGCTGCATTTGCAGTCGCTACAAAGGTATTAGGCGTAGTCCAAAGGATATCTCCAGGTCCAAGGCCTGCTGCAAGATAAGCCAAATGCAATGCCGATGTTGCACTAGTAACAGCCACAGCGAAACGCACATTACAATAACAAGATATATTCTGTTCAAAAGCCTCCACTGCTGGTCCGGTTGTCAGCCAATCTGAGCGAAGAATATCTTCTACAGCCTCAATATCTTCTTTCGTAATGCTTTGCCTCGCATACGGAATATAATTTTTCTTCATGTTAATTCCCGCAAACTTTCTATTGTCAAAAATTGTGGGTTTGTACCTGAATTATACTCAAAACCTCGCACTACGTGCTTCCCGCTTTCGCCAAGTTTATTCTTTGCATAGTTCACCGGTTCCGCAAAAGTGATACTAGGCTGAATGACATAGTGATCATCAAACTCCCAGGTTAAATGGCTGTCATCAGCAGGACACATAGTTTCGTGCAGTTTTTCACCGGGACGAATACCAATGATTTTAAGACCCAGCGCCGGAGCCATCGCTTTAGCCAGATCGGTAATTCTCATGGACGGAATTTTAGGTACAAATATTTCCCCGCCTTGCATCCGCTCAAAGCCTTTAAGAACGAGGTCTACTCCCTGCTCTAATGTAATCCAGAAACGCGTCATTTCCGGATCGGTAATCGGCAACTCAGTTGCACCTTGCTGAATCAGCTTCTGAAATAATGGTACGACAGAACCGCGTGAACCTGCTACATTACCGTAGCGGACAACAGCAAAGCGGGTCTTATGGCCTCCCGCTATATTGTTGGCAGCCACAAACAGCTTGTCCGAGACAAGCTTAGTAGCTCCATACAAGTTAATAGGATTGGCCGCCTTATCCGTCGACAAAGCAATCACCTTTTCCACGCCATTTTCAATTGCTGCACTTATTACGTTTTCTGCGCCATAAACGTTAGTTTTAATACACTCCATGGGATTATATTCTGCTGCCGGAACTTGCTTAAGCGCAGCGGCATGGATAAGAAAATCAACTCCCCGTGTTGCCTGCTTAAGCCTTGCACTATCACGAACATCCCCCAAAAAAAAGCGCATGCACGGATTAGTAAATTCCTGTTGCATTTCATATTGTTTCATTTCATCACGGGAAAAGATAATAAGCCGTTTAGGCTGAAAGCGAGCAAGAAGAACTTTAACACATTCACGTCCAAACGAGCCTGTTCCACCTGTAATCATAATTGTTTTATTATTCACCGTATTGTCCTCCTGACATCCTGTACCTAATTACCGGTTCAATTTCAAAGCGTAATATATCTGCAATTAATAGTCCATTATTAGTCTCAATAGATTGCATAAGTAACGGTAGCACATTTGTAATTCGTTCCAATTCGGTTGCTGCTAGCTTCGGTAAAATACCTTCTAATAATCCAAGAAAACTATTTAGTTCCTTCATAGCTGTTTTATCATCACACAGGATTAATGCACGCCAAACAATGGTTAATAAGACCAGCATAGCAGCTTCATCTGTATTATTCGCCTCTATCGAAGCATCCACCACAAATCACCACCATCGAATGTTTCCTGTTCCAAAGCACCTTGAATCGTTAAGCATAAATCGTAAATAGCCGCAAAAAATTTTCTCTTCTTTTCCAATTCCAAAACAGTTGTCTGAACATCTGTCGGTAACTCTTCCAATCCAGAAAAACTCACCTGTTGGAACAAATAATAAAAAATAGCACATTCTTTAATTAACACTTCATTGAAAAAAGAATACTTATCTAATGCCTCTTCATAAATGCTTACTTTCTTGTAGGTTTCAACGCTTGCCAGTATATTTTCAGCAAAAAGGATATCAATTTCTTCGATGATGTTTATCAATATTCCCATTATTGCAGATAATTCTTCGCGAATTAGAGCCACTATACTCGTAGTTTTTGTTTGCCAAAAGAGAGTTTTGTACTGATCATAGTGCTTCATAATAATTTTAGGAATATTGTACGGTCTCGAGAAAACATCTTGGACAAGATCGCCCAGAGTGCTTTCTCCTGTTCCCCGTATCGTTAATCCATCTTGTGTACAATTTACAAAAGTAATTTGCGAATGCTGTGAAATAACCTGCTCCATTGCTGTCTTCATTGCTAAAAAGGATGGTTTAGTATAAACCAGTGCACCCTTCCTGTTTTTCATCACTGTAAGATTGGAAAACTCTTGCCTGCTTTTTAAATCATCGTCAAAATAACTTGCTCCTTCGGCATAATTTTTCTGACGGGAATAGCAAAAATCTTGTCCAGTAAGCACAATAGGGTTACACCCTAATTTAGCTAATATATCCAATGTCGAAATTGCTATCGAAAATCCTTGCACTATAGCCATAGATTTGTGATTGATTTGCTTATAATAAAACTCATCAAAGGGACTTAGCGCAAAGAAAAATTTTTCCTTGCGAAATAAATCAGGTACTTCCGGAAAAAGAGTTGAAGTATATAGTAAGAAAATATCATCATTTACATGGATATTTTCAAAGATTCCAAGTTCAGAGTCATTACCGTCAAGCGCAGCAGCCATGTGGGCTTTAACCTTGTGACTTTCCAAAACAGATAATCCGCTACCCACGGTTACAATAAGTGCATTATCATAAAGCTGCTTAATATATGTAATGTCATCCTCTAGAGAAGGCCCCGCCGAAACCATAATTGCAGGAATATTGCAGAAGGCATTCGCAAGTACCTCAACTGGGGCAGAGGATGGCATATATTGCTGCAAATTAATCATTTTATTATGCATCCACATAGTATTTGCTGCTAAGGTGGTTGATATATCAACCAGCACTTCATTTAAGAGTTCTTTAAGACGCAGCTCTACTTGAAGAATGATATCTTTATATAAATAATAATATCCTGATTGAGGAATTATATGAAATTTTTTAATATAGCGCGCTCCAACAAACTCACGAAAACTAAAAACATAATCCTCAATTGAATTTCCAACAATAAATTGAATATTATACTTAGATAGCAAAGAGATATCAAAATAATGTAAGAAATAATAAAAAACCTCATAATCCGGTTCAATAAATAATATTGGAGTTTTCAAATCTTTCTTTAGTATTTCATTTAATTCATACCCAAGCCCTAAACCATAGATAATATAAAGCTCTGTAGAAATATATTCAAATTGTTCTATCCACGCCTGGCATTGAGGTGTTTCATCATATAAGCTATAGAGTGGAAAGCTTTGGCCGCCAACATCTTTAACCAGAACCACTCTGCCACACTCATTATGTGTAAGATAGCTATTCGGTGTCTTCATATTTTTCATCAATTTGTACAGCTGTTCATTTATATTACGCAGCCAGTGCAAATTTTTCTTAAACTGTGACGCTTCCATACAATCCCCTTTTATTAAAAGGAACCGGCTTTTATAGCCGGTTCCTTTATAATTACTACAAGAAAACCAATTATCTGAGTAATTGGAGAACGCCTTGCGGTTGTTGGTTGGCTTGAGCCAGCATCGCTTGTGCAGCTTGGGAAAGAATGTTGTTCTTTTGGAAATTCATCATTTCTTTCGCCATATCTACATCACGTACCCGGGATTCAGCGGCACTCAAGTTTTCACTGGAAGCACCCAGGTTGTTAATGGTGTGTTCCAGCCTGTTTTGATAAGCACCAAGTGATGAACGCTGGGTGGATACTTTTTCAATGGCATTATTGATAGTAGCGATTGCGGCATTAGCCGCATATTTATCATCAACTTTCAAGGTGTCGCCAGTTGCATTTTTGATACCTAGAGCCTGAGCCCGCATATCGTCAATGCCGATTTGCATTGTCTGACCAGAGTTAGCGCCAATCTGCGTGGTTAATGCTTTATCACCACTTGTTTTGGCATCTTGGTGTTCATTAAAAGTAAGTGTAAAGCTATCACCGACTTTTACTTTTGCGCCACTAATCGTGAAGTCAATAGTATCAGTAGTGCTTTTGCTAAGCACACCTTCCTTAAAAGAAACTGAGTACTCATTAGCATTGGTGGTACTGCTAGTTATTGTAACATCACCTGACGCAACTTCGTTACCCGTATTATCAATAATCTTAAAATCGCCCTCGGAGCCATCATCTACTTGCGTGCGAGTAATAGTGTAAGCACCTGTAGCTGAACCACTGCTGGCAATTGAGTCTGAACCGGCTGAAATTTTAATCGAAGCCGCACTATTTGCCTGTACGGTGACAGTGCCTTTAACCTCTTCTTTAACACCAACAACTTCACCATTAAGCAGTTTTTTGGTATTGAATTCAGTAGTATTGGCAATACGGTCAATTTCATCAGCAAGTTGGTTAACTTCATCTTGAATTGACTTTCTGTCAACATCTGTATTGGTATCATTGCTGCTTTGAACAGCAAGTTCACGCATACGTTGCAGAATGCTGTGAGTTTCATTCAAAGCACCTTCAGCAGTTTGAATCAGCGAGATAGTATCTTGTGAGTTCCGTTGTGCCTGGTCAAGACCACGGATCTGACCACGCATCTTTTCGGAGATTGCAAGACCTGCAGCGTCGTCACCAGCACGGTTAATGCGAAGACCGGAAGACAATTTTTCCAAGGATTTGCTAGTCTGGGTGTTGTTTGCGGACAGACGGTTGTAAGTGTTAAGAGCCGCAATATTATGGTTGATAATCATGAGTGTATTCCTCCCTGAATTTTCGATCTCAAGCATCCTTGCCTGAGTCATTTGAATGAATATCAGCTTCGTTTCCATCGGCCGCTGGAAACAATCCTGTTAACATCCTCATATAGTTTATCGCGGGAGTTTTCACTCTCATTAAAGGTCAAATTTGTCGATTTTTGACTAAAATATCCTTCGCTAATCGTTTTGCTTGTCCTAGCTCACTAACTCGCCTCAAGTTAATAAAACTAAAGGAAATTTTAATAATTCTTAACGATAACTTATTTCTTGTGAAGTCCTTTTAAGGCATCAAAGGCTGCCGGTATTTGCGGCACAGCCGCCTCCTTATTTTCCTCTGCTATAGCGTCAAATATTTCACCCCGGTAAATCTTTATCTCTCTCGGTGCATCAATTGCAAGCCGAATACTGTCTCCTTTAATATCTACAATCGTAATGACTACATTATCGCCGATAACAATGCGCTCTCCTACGCGTCGGGTTAAAGCCAGCATGCTATTTCCCTCCTTGAGTTGTCTGATTAGGCAGACCACCAGGAAATAACAAGTGTTTTGTTGTATACTCTACCTTTTCAAGAATAATTTGCTTGGCTTTGCAGTCCTTCCAATTGACTATTACGGGAGCAAGAAGATTAACGGTCGATTGCTGCAGGGGTTCTTTAATCGATACTATATTAAATATTTGGGGCGGATTCTCTGTTGATACGCCTATCTGAGAACTGTATTCATCACTTAATTCAAAGGTGTATTCGGGTAAAAAAGAGAAAGGTTCAACAACTAAAAATGTCAGATTTACATCCTTTGTTGACTGAAGAAAGGCAAAAGGACTATTTTGCTCATAGGGCAAAAAAGCGAATTCGTTTTCATCTGGAAAGCCAGGAATACCTTGTTCAAACTTAAGAATGTTTTCTATGGAGATCTCCATTTCGCCAAAACGGGTGGATTTAATTTTCATAGTTACACCTCTTCTTTTTTATGTAGAGAAATGATTGCCACGTCACTGCGTTTCTCCCAATGACACTTTAAGTAAAGTAACATATAAACATTTTATTTATATTATATCTCATCTTTGAGGCAGCAGTATACATCATCATGAGATTGCCACGGCACTACGTTCCTCGCAATGACAGTAAGCGAAGTAAATCAACATACAGGCATAATAAGAGCGCTTGGAAACTCCCAAGCGCTTCATTTATTTTGTAAGATCTATATTGCCGCCAGTTGTCCAGAAACGGATACTAGGATATTGGGTCATTCGCAATCCCACCTTTCCCTCCCGGTAGTCAATATCTACCTTCCCCCGCTCCGATGAAATATCAAGCTTGGCTGGCTGGGGATTAAACTTAACCGGATTGGCTGTATACCGAATAATTGGTGCTTCCTTCGGGCCCCAGGAAATACTAGGCATAGGTTGGGTAGTTGATTCGGCTGCAACATTGGCGACCACATCTTCCTTAATCTTAGCCATACGGTCACCGATCTGAGCATGATTAGCCATATAGTCCAGGATTGCCTGCCTACCTCTGTCAGCCGCCTCACGAGCCATAGTCGCAATATCCTTAATACCCATAGAAGCCCGGCAAGGTGACTGATCAATTTCAAGTGTACCATACGGACGGCTGGTAATCTCCACTACAGCCGGCTCAGTGTCAATCGATAGGGTGGCAGGAGTAGTGCTAAGATTGAAAACAGTTTTTTGAATATCCAGTTCTGCTTTTGCCGGTTGGCTTTCCATGTGAAGACGAATATTCGAAATAGCCATAGCTTACTTCAAAAAGTCTACAAGCGACATTGGCATAATACGCGCACCGACAGCCAACGCCATATTGTAGACATTTTCAGCTGATTTGGCATCAATAATCGCTTTGGGAATATCAAGGTCCTCATTAGCTGCCAAATCGGCACTAATGATCGTGTTGTTGTTTTGCAATAAATTCAACGACATCTCATATGTAGACATCCGGGCCCCAATGTAAGTCTGCTGAAGCAGCATTGCATTGCGGTCAACATCCATTTTCCCCTGGATAGACGAGGCAGCTGGTTCACCGGATATTTTCGTCAAATCAGGCGGATCTTTCATGAGTTCGTCCCGTAAAGCAATCAGGTTATCAAACATCGTTACTGTCGGGTCCCCGGCGGCCGTCGTTGTAACTGCACCAAAGACTTCTGTACCAGTCAGATTAACGCTGTCTTTTGAGGCATCAGCCTGTCCAGGCTGAATAACCATAGACAGCTTGTTGTTGTCACCATTATATACAACGCGCTCTACTTTACCATCTGCACCTTTAATACTAGTAAAAGGTTCTGTCTTATCCTTTTGACCGGAAAAAACATAACGGTCACCCAGCTTTGAATTGCCAATCTGAACAAGCTGGTTGATGATGCCATCTATCTCATTGGCAATTGCTTTAAAGCCCTCTGTTGGATTTGGCGAAACTGCTTTGATTGCCAATTCTTTAGCCCGCATGGTAAGGCTGCTAATATCCTGCAAAGCACCATCGGTAGTATCCATCCACGATACAGCGTCCTTCAAGTTTTGCGTATACTGTTCATTTCCACCAATGCTTGTATTGAAGCGGAGTGCACGAATTGCTTTTATGGGATCATCGGAGGCGCGGTGAATTGCCTTGCCATCAGATAATTGTTCCTGAATGGTATTTTGCCGTTCCAACGATTTATTAAGACTATATAGATAGTTGCCAGTTATCATATTATTACTAATACGCAATGAAAGTCACCTCACAATAGAGTTTAAAAATTACTTCTATCTCCCGACTACGCCGGTACCATTAATTAGCTTGTCCAGCATTTCATCGATTGTCGTCATGACCCGCGACGCAGCATTATAGCCTTTCTGAAAGCGAATCATATTCGTCATTTCTTCATCCATATTCACACCCGAGATCGACAAGCGCCAGTTATTCACCTGATTAACAAGCACCTTTTGGTTCTCGGTAAGGCTTTTAGCACTTTGTGTCTGAACGCCCATTGCTCCCACCAGGGAGTTATAGTAACCATCGAGTGTGCTATTATTCAGCGAACTGAACGCCGTAGTTTTGAGTGCTTCCGACATTTTGACAGCCCAGTCGCCGCTGCCATCGCCATCGGTGGCTTTTGCTTTAGCCGCAATCTTATTCAGCCCATTATTGGGGCTAGTAGCAAATAAGGCCGAGCTGACTTTCAGACCATCAATCCAATTGCCGTTTGCCGGAGTACCAATTACACCGGTATCAGCACCAAAGAAATTATTGTTCGTATTATCAGGTGCACTGGCATCTAAGCCATAACCTGCGCGGTGAATTTCGTTAAAATCTGTCAGTAAAAATTTACTCATAGTATTGAGCTGATCCAGATAGCCTTTAATCCCATAAGTTTCATCATCACGGGAATCAATCATTCCCTGAATTTCACCCTTGCCTAATGTAACGTTTTCCCCTGTTTCTTTGATGATAACTTCATAGGCAGGCGTACCGTACGTCGTTACTAGCGGCGAAGTTTGATCCGCCCGCACAGCCAGCTCGGTATAGCTGGTTGCGCTAACCAGCGGCACTCCATTAGACTGAATTGTATAGCTGCCATTTTGATCTTCACTTACCTGAACCTTCATCAAACCAGACAGTTGATCCACCAGCAAGTCACGGCGGTCCCGTAAATCATTGGCATTATCTTTTCCACCGGCCTCGACTGCCATAATCTGCTTATTAAGGTTTAAAATTTCTGAATTGATCTGATTGGTTTTATTTACTTTTATTTCAATAACAGAATTTAAATCGCCCACAACATCTTTAAGCTGCTGCGAAGAATGCTGAATGGTATCTACCATTTCTACCCCGCGCTGCCTCAGTGCCGTACGGGTTCCTTCATCCGAAGCGGTAGTGCTCAGAGTCTGCCAGGCACTCCAAAACTTATTCAATACTACCTGCATACCCGTTTCGGCCGTATCTTTAAATATGCCCTCAATCCGGCTGAGCGTATCATAGGTCATCTGACCATAGCCAAGCGCACCCGATTCTTTCCACATCTGACTGTCAATAAAGCTGTCCCGCGCACGCGTGACCGACTGAGCTGTTACGCCGGTACCCAGCTGCATTTTCCCTGCAGCACCGCCATAAACCACTTCCGGCCGTGTTGTGCTTAAGTTAACATTTTGCCGTGAATATCCATCGGTATTGGCATTGGCAATATTATGTCCTACCGTATCCAAGGATGCTTGCTGTGCAAAAATTCCGCGTACGACTGTATTAAAACCGGCAAAAGTTGAGCGCATGATACCAACTCCAATATTTTTGTTTATACTTTTGCATCTAAAAAGTTCCTTGATGGCTGGTTTTGCCCGGAACTGCCCTTAGCTGCGTATGTTGGACCTGTCTGGGTCTGTGCCAGCAGGTTAATATTATAGTTAACGAAATTGAGTGATTGCTGAATGAGCTGAGTATTCAACTGATTCAGCGGCACAAGTTCGTTCGTTATGCTCGAAAATACTTGTTCAAACTCTTTTATTTTATTGGCTACTTCCTCATCTGCCAGCTGCCGGAGCTGTGAGATCGTCAGTCCCTGCGTATTCAGCTGATGGGCAGCAGCAATTTCCTGCAAAACTTTTTCGCGCAGGACTTCCAGCTTGCCAATTCGCAAAATCAGCACTTCTTCCTGGCGAGTTACCGCCTCGAGCTTTTGCGCCTGACCGGCAATGAGAAATTCCCGTTTTTGCTTGCTCAGTTCAAGCAACCCTTGGCACAGTTCCGATAGTTCGGCTAAAAGAGCAATGAGTTTATCCCACATATTCAAAAACCTCTTTCAATACGCTTAGCTTTCCGTTAACGTCCAAGCATTTTTTCGGCAATATCTTTAGCAGCTACCTGGTATTTACCTGATGTGATGCTTTCCGATAATTCGGCAACCCGTTCTTGACGAACGTCCGGCATATTTTGCAATTTTTGCAGCAATGGACCAAACCCCTGGGCCTGAGACGACAAAATCACCTCATCTTGTTTTTGCACCGGAGTATTTGCT
>JAEYSJ010000030.1 GCA_023434855.1 Bacillota bacterium
CCTATAGACATTGCACTGTTCTCAAGTCGATTTAAATCCAATTTTAAAGACATGAGTTCAGTTTCGATATTCATTAAATTAGGTTGATTTTGTGCTTGTTTTATCTCAATAAAATTCTTAATATGTATGGTTGTTATACCTTGTGTCCCACAAGCTGGACAATCATTTATCTCAGTTTTTCCGTCTATATACTCAACTAAATGTCGGAGAAACATCCGATAATTTTGATCTAAAGATTTTATTTGATTTGCAATTTCCAAACTTGAAAGATATTGGGTTTTTGAAGCTGTCAAACCAAGTAATGCTTTTTGATGTTCTTCATCGCGTATAGCTAGTTCATTAACAAGGTCAACTACTTCTTTTTTATGCCAGAAATTATGTTGTTTAATAAACTCATTAAGTTGAGTAAATTGTTTATTTTTAATTGTTAAATTGAAAAGTTTATCTAATTCTGTAATGCAGCTTATATGCTGTTCGATATTTTGTTGCTTTAACTCAATACTTTTAGTTAATTCATTCTTCCGATCTCGAAGCTGTTGACTCTGTTCATCAAGCACTGTGAAGAGTTTCACTCTAGACTTTAGCCATCCTAGTACTTCAAGTTGGGAAAGAAACTCGCCATATTGAGATGCATTTTTTAGTAAAAACTTTGCTCTTTGCCCTTCCTGGTTAAAGCTTATCCAAGATTTAAATGTATCCTCAGCTATTTGATTATCGTTAGATGCCTTTTCGCACTCTTTTTCTCGGCCAATAATATAATCTCGATAATTCTGTAAATGTAGATAAAATTTTTCAGATGCTAATTCGCTAAGGGTAAACTTAGTTTGTAGGCGAGTATTATAGCTATTCAGGATAAGAGCTTGTCCTTCAGAGGCTTTCAAAGAACCCATAGTTGCTACTTTTTCTGAAATTTGATTACCTAAAGTTTCAATACTTCCCAATACTTTTGCGATATCCTGTTCCATTCTCACTCTTTTGTTATCTAAGTCATTGCAAACTCTTTGAAAAAGCTCTTTAGATCTATTGAAATGCTCAGTACCAAAGATTAATGAAACAGAATCATATCTGTCCTTATCTTTCATTCCACGAAGCAAAAAACTCATTCGTTCTTGACTAAGCAAATGGGTTACAAAAAGGCCTCGTCCAAGATCAACTTTTTGATGCCACTGTTCTCTTATAAGTACTTTGCTAAGGAAACTTTCTGCGTCATCGTCCTTATAAAATTTATTCATATGTACGACCTCTAAAGAAGAAGAACCCTTTCCATAGTCCGTCGCGGCTTTTCTCGAACAAGTTCCAACTCTTGTCAATAATATCGAATTACCTGTATCATCTGCCATAACAATTGATACATAAGGTGCCCCCTCTGAGAATCGATTTCCAATAAAGCGTGATCTTTTTCTTTCATCACTCGTATCTTCATATCTGAAGATTTTCCCTGTAATTCCCCATTCTATAGCATCAAAAAATGATGTTTTACCATGCCCATTTGGGCCATGAAGTATCAAAACATCTACTTCTGGGAGTTCAAACTTATATCTTTTACCGAATCCTCTAAATGACTCAACCTCGATGGATATAATCCTCATTTTGTCGCCTCCATTGAGTCAACAAATATATGTCGAATTTGTTTTTCGCTAAATTTTTCTGATTCAAAGAAACTACTCCCAAGCCTGCTAACAGCTTGCGGAGATAAACACTGTTTTAAATGTAGAAAAAAATGCTCATCTCCGAACATTTTACTGTTTTCTATTATTGCATCGTTCTCTATACTAAATGCAACTGGTAATCTATCTTCTAGCATTGAATCATCATGATTTGTAATTACAATTTTTCTAAAAAACTTTCGGTCCCCTTCTATTGCTCTCGCTAACTCTAGTGAAACTTCTCCATTATCTATCACTAACAGAAGGTATATGTCCCAGCGTAAGCCATCGAAATCGCCTTCTAGGATAGACTGTAGTTCATACGCAACAAGGCAATTTAAATTTTCCCATGTTGCCGCTAACTCAGCTGCACTAGAAAAAGTAGCTATGATAAACATTTGTTCAGCAGTAGCATAAATTTTCTCTATATGCGGATCCCCATTACCTCCTGGGAATGGCATATCTTTGCTATAAAGCAACAGAAACTTTGCTTCCTGGATTTTTTTATAAAGCTTGTTTAGCATTAAATCACCCTTTTTAGTCTAACTATTAAATCAGTAATATCACAAGCAAGTAGTGCCTCTTCAATGATACATTCAATACAACTAACCTCAACTGTTTCTAACATTCTAAAGTTGTTTTTCTCAACATCACTGAAAGCACCAAGGTCGTCCCCATGGGTAAAATCCTTTATAATACTCCCGAAATTAATAGACTGTCCACATAATTTACAAATAGTTTGGGTCCTAAGTTTTCTATGGTTTTCCATCAATAAGGGATAGTGAAATACCTTCTCATAAAGATCTGTGGGAAATTGTAAAGCGTATTGTAATATCACCAGTGGCATTGGGTGTTTGTTTACAGAATAGACAAGATAGCGAAATGTCTGTTCTGTTCGAAAACGGATATTTGCCTTTTCTACTGAAATCAGTTCCCAGTCAGGGTACGCTATATGGATCAGCGTCAACATTTCCCATAATCTCTTAAGAGCTTCAACATCACCATAATTATTATCCCTTGGTATTCTGAAACATCTAGAAAAGGTTTCGAAATCAGCTTGATTGAGACATCTAAGCTTACTTTCAACATTGTTACTCGCTGCCAATAAATCTTGTTGTATAGAGGGTTTAAACGACCTTACAAAGCAATCTAATTGTGCGCGGCCCTCATCTAGCAAAATAGGAAGATGCTTTTGATGATTTGGCAAATTGACATTGACAATATACTGCGGACCACCTATTGCAATATTATTATCTCGATTTGCACTTAATTGCTGTTGCCTCAAAAACTCTGACATAATAGCCCCTTATCTGTTAATAATAAATTGTTGCCCTTTGACAATATTAACATCCCGTCCCGCGACGAATTGCCCCTGTACAATCTGTTGTCCAGCCATATTAAGTAACTCCATTTTGTTCGACTCTATCCAACTTTCAAATTCTTTTATGAAATTTTCTGGCAACGATTTATTTACAATAGTTTCATATGCATCTTCAATATCTCTCACGGGTTTGTGTGCATTTCTGGCGTTTGATGTGCTCACCTCTTTAAAAAACTCTTCAGCTTGAGTTTCATTCTGAAAATATTTTTTAAGCGTATCTATAAAGCTCCCACCTAAACTTTTCAAAACTTCATATGTTAAATTCCCAGCGACTCCTGATACTACACTATCTAGAGTAACCTTAGTAAATGCTTCAAATATAGTCATTTCCATTCTAGAGCCTCCTAAATTTTTCTTAAGGAATTTATTTCAATTTATAAATTAATATTTCCTTCAAAATATTACTAATTTTTATCATATTCTACCAATTTCATAATAAATAATTGACCTGTCTTATGATTAACTTTTCAGATGATAAGATAATTTTGAGGAGCTTTTATAGCCTTCACTTAAAATAAGACACCGGATGAATCACATGCTCATCCTTAGGGTTAAACCCGGTCAACTTCCTATCGAACAACATCGTACAGCGCTGCAGGCTATACTGCCCAAACCGCTGCCTTATTTTATTAATAGCAGACTCCAAGCCCTCCATCTGCGTCTTATCCTTATCAAACAGATCCAGCTGAATATGTCCATCTGCCGTCACAAGGTCCGCTCCCCTCACGCCTATGCTCCGGATCGCCTTATCCCACCGATAATTAGCCTTAAACAACTCCAGATCTTTCTGAGCAATATCCCCGGAGAGAAACGTCGGCACAAATAGCTTCCCTTGCCTATCAAAGGAGTGCAGCTCCTTGTCTCGAACGCTAATTGACACAGTTGTACACTTAAGCCCGTGATCCCGAAGCCGTGCTGCCACACTCTCGGCTAATACATAGACAATCATCTTTACATCTTCAAAATTTTTCAGATCTCGTACTGCAGTGGTACTATTGCCAACAGACTTAACCACACTTTCCTCACCAACAAACTTTACAGGCGCCGTATCAAGCCCGTTTGCAAAGTGCCAGAGCGTCTCTCCCCATACGCCCAGGAGCAAACGCAGGCTATGTATGTCTCGATTAGCCAAGTCACCAATGGTGAGTACAGCCCGGTTTTGCAGCTTTGTGCGTGTAGAGCGGCCAACATACAGCAACTCTCTGACCGGCAGCGGCCAGACTTTTTCACGGAAGTTCTCTTGGGTGATAACTGTGGTAGCGTCGGGCTTTTTCATATAACTGCCGAGCTTTGCAAAGATCTTGTTCCAGGAAACTCCGACAGATGCAGTAAGACCTAACTCTTCCGTGAAGCGCTGACGGATTTTATTAGCCACAGACTCACCATCACCGAAAAGCTGTTCTGTACCGGTAATGTCTAGCCAGCACTCGTCAACGCCGAATGCCTCAACACGGTCGGTATAGTCAGCATAGATTGCTTTAGCCAGGCGAGAAAAACGAAGGTATTTGCGAAAGTCGGCCGGCACTGCAATGAGGCCCGGGCACTTTAGCTTAGCCTGCCAAATGACATCACCAGTTTTAATACCGAGTGCCTTTGCCGGGCCGTTCTTGGCCAGCACAATACCATGGCGGGCTTCAGCATCGCCGCAGACAATGACCGGTTTGTCGCGGATTTCCGGATTGTACAGGCATTCTACAGAGGCATAGAAATTGTTTAGGTCGACATGAAGAATATTTCGGCTCATATGCGATTACCTCCTCGAACAGAACATGAATAAAAAGGCCACATCTAAATAATGTGACCTTCAACTTTCAATAAACCAGCGACCCTCATCGCAGAAAAGATATACTTCCCGCCCATGGACCCGGCAAGTGTAGCGTATGCCCTGGCCGCC
>JAEYSJ010000038.1 GCA_023434855.1 Bacillota bacterium
TTGGAACCAAAGGCAGTGATATTATCATGGGCGGAGCCGGTGATGATATCATTGACGGAGGAGCAGGCAAGGATGCCATTAGTGCCGGAGCAGGAAATGACAGGATTGTGTATGATGCAGCGGATACCATGGTTGACGGAGGAGCGGGAATTGATACGCTGGATGCCTCAGCGAGTAAAGGCGCCGTCAAGCTGGATCTGAGTAAAGCGGGTAATAAATTTACGAATATAGAAAACCTGACAGGCGGATCGGGGAATGATACGCTGGTGGGAGATAGCCAGGCTAACGTTCTAATCGGTGGAGCAGGCAACGATACACTGAATGGCGGAGCAGGCAATGACATTTTGAGCGGCGGCAGCGGAGCGGATACTTATATTTTTGCACCAGGCTCTGGTGCTGACACAATTACCAAGGACATAGATAATAAGCTGGATATCATTGATATAAGTGCATACCAAGAGCCGCAGCTTGACTTTTCGGTTCAGGGAAAGAATCTCATTATTCAGCTGAGTGAAACAGATAATATAACGTTGGAAGGCTATTTTGATGTGAATTCTTCTAACGTTGGTCAATTAAAGGCAAAAATTAATGGCAAGGCAACAACTGTAGGCTTCCAGGCAGGAGACAATGAGAATAATCAAATTACCGGTGGAGTTGGAGCAGATTATATTAATGGACTCGCTGGCGATGATACGATTTATGGTATGGCGGGGAATGATTGGCTAAGTGGTGGAGAGGGAAATGACACCATTTATGGTGGAGATGGCAATGATACTATTTGGGATAATGCAGGCAGCAATAAAATGTATGGAGGAAAAGGGAATGACATTATAACTGCCGATAATGGTGTTGCTGACAATGAACTGTATGGCGAGGAAGGCAATGATACGCTGGAAGCGTGGGCAACTGGCAATACCATCCTGGATGGCGGAGCCGGAAACGATACGCTGTATTTAAATGGCAGCGGGAAGATGATTGGCGGTGCCGGTAACGATACCTATATTATTGGCGGCATATGGGATGAAGCCGGTGCTAAGGGCAATATTGTTATCGATAATTCTGTTGCTGCAGGTGACAATGGCAAAGATATACTAAAATTTGTTGATGATCTATTCGACCCTGCTAGAAGTATGGAAAATCGATTTAAAGCAAAAAAAAGCGACTTCTCTTATGAGATGAACGGTAATGATTTAGTGATGACCTTGAAGAGCGATAACAGTACGGTGACGATTAAAAACTGGACAACAAATCAAATTGAAACGATGATTTTTGCTGATGGGACAGTGACCGGAAAACAGTTAGAGGCAGAGTATTTTCCGCAAACGCCAGTCACACCACCGAGCGGTAATACGATTACTTACGATATTGGGAAAACAACTAATCTTGTGATCCCAGCCGATACGAGTAACAATAAAAAGACCTTAGAATTGGTAGCAAATGGTCAAAATGATTGGACATGGATAAATAGTGCCGATTTTGATGCAATTACTATTAAGGATGCCCAGCAGCAGCCCAGAGATTTGCGCCTGCAGTTTGACAGTAACCATAGCATTACACTAGAGAATTACTTTAGCAGTGATGCCCGCAATCGTATCAGCAATATTTCCTTCTCATTGCCGATGCTAAACTTAAAGGTATCTTATGCCTTACAATTCGGGCAAGGCACAGATGGCAATGAAATTATCATTTGTAAAAATGATGGTATTTTAGTGGATGGTAAAAACGGAAATGATGTCATTTTTGGATCGGAAAGAGATGATAAAATCAGAGGAGGAGCCGGTAACGATATTCTCTTTGGAAATGAAGGTACGGACGTTCTTGAAGGCGGCAGCGGTAATGATATCTTATATAACAGTACGGGAAGTGATCGCTTAGCTGGTGGTAGTGGTAGTGATACATATATGATTGAGTTAGGTGACGGTTATAACTGGGGCGATATTGGATTCTTTGGCCATAACACCATCGTGAGTGATCCGACGAACTCGGAAGACACGGTTAAGATAACTCTTGATTCGACTTGGAGCTATGTTCAAGATGGAGTGTATGGTGGAACCTATAAAGAAATTGAGGGCATTGAGCGTATTGAAGTTAGAAATGTAAATGGTAATTTAGTTTTATCAGTCAAAGCAGAAGATGGTATGCAACCGGATAACAGCCTTACCTTCTTAACTATTGAGGATTGGGGTAAAGGAGCAGGCTATCAACCGAGTTTTAATATTAATGGGAAAAGTTATAAATATGAAGGTAACGCGTTCCGACCGATAGATAATACTTCACTGCCAGTTACCTCAAAAACGACTAACCCAACGGCTGCGAAGGACATATATGAATATACAGTTGGCCAAGGTTCTATGACAGTGTTGAAACATGCTGGGAACAATCAAGATACCCTGAAACTAACCGTTGATCCACTGCAATTATTGACCATGTCTGATTTGGTGCCCCAAGATACACAAGTTGGTCAGGATTTAGTATTATCGCTAAATGATAACAATAGACTCGTATTGCAAGGGTGGTTTGAAGATCCTAAATACCGGGTTCAAAACCTCGAATTAGCGGTGGCAGGCAGTAACGCCCTTGGAATCGATCTGAAGTTAAAGTTTTCACTTTTGACGGATGATCCTGGCCACTTAAATATAGTGGGCACAGAAGCTAGCGAATTTATTATAGCGGGTGCAGGGAACAATGTTCTTAGCGGAAATGGCGGCAGTGATATTATCAGTGGCGGCGGTGGTGATGACATTATTTACGGTGGTGACGGCGATGATATTCTTTTCGGCGCCAGCGGCAATGATCAGTTGTATGGTGGTGCAGGATATGATTTGCTGATCGGCGGTCAGGGTCGGAATACATTAACTGGCGGTGCCGGAAGTGATGTATATATGATTGCTAGAGACGAGGATTTCTGGTCTGGTGACATAGTCAATGGACGTGACCAATCGAATCTAACTACTATCACAGCGGATAGTGACAATAAAAATGATAAGATTTTTCTCGATAAATCGATAAACAAAGATGAGTTAATCTTGACAATGAAAGGTGCAGATTTATTGATTTCTAAACACAATGCAGATTACTATTATGACTATAAGACTGATTCGTCCAAATTTGGCTGGGAAACGGATATTCTTATTATAAAAGATGCTAAATTAGGAATTCCAACTTTCAAATTTATGAATGATAACTCTACCTGCACGATTGATCTTACTAATGGACTCAAGTGGAAATAGAAGGGTGATAGGTAGAACGATTGCACTCTTATTTGTCCAAGTAATCACAGTAGTATCAATGTGTTATGCCAGCAGTACAGTGGTGGTGGAACAGCGATTGTGGATTGCTGATATTTCGGCAAGTGGGCGATATGTTTCGCCCACTTTTACTGGTAATGTTGATTTGAAAAAGGATCTGGGGTTTAGTGGTACCAATCTTCCGCAAACCAGGCTTACCTGGGAGTTGAATAAGCGTCAAAGCATTCGTGTGGACTATTTTCATGGTCAATTTAAAGGGGCAGCAGATAGAACGGAACGACGCGAATTCTTCGGCGGTCTAATTTCGCGGGAAATTAGACATCATGTTGATGAAAGATTAGGGATAACGTTTTGGAAAATCGGTTGGATTAATTATGGTAAAAGTAACCTTGATGACAAAGTTCGACTAGGTTTTTTATTTGATGTAAAAAGTGTTAGATTGAATGGAGCAGCAACCTTGCGCTCGGAGATGGACGGGTTTGTACCCGTTACATTAAAAAGGCAGTCTTCCTGGGGGTTAACAGACCCGACTATCGGTTTCGTAATTAAAGGTCGTCCCAATAACAGGCTGCAGTATTTTGTTGAGTGTGCTGGTCTTACCAATGGTAAAAGTGGTTTTCTATTCACTGATTATGAGGCTAGTCTGCAGTGGGTTCTTGATCCCCAAAGAGATATTAGAATGGTGGCAGGTTATCATGCTATCGACTATACTAATTATCGTAAAACAGACAAGTCTATATTGAATGATGTAAAATTAGCTGGTTTTTTCTATGGATTGCAAAAGCAATTTTAATTCTATACTATCTTATAAGATGGAGGGATTTCGAAGCCATGAGGGAGTCGAAAACCCTTCGCTTTTTTAAAGGGCCGCGTTTTGTAAGTAGGCCTCTATAAAAGGTGATAATCAGCCTATGTCGAAATTAGTGGAAGGTTAATTTCAAAGATTCTTCAAAGGTAAGGATTGTGATCTATGGAACAACTAGAAGGTGAAAGAACGGATTCGTTAGATAAAACGACTATATGCTTATTGGTCATAGCCGGCTCACTTGGAATAGGGGTTAAAAAAAGCCTGTTAGATCAAGCGGTAACATGGAATTCAGCGAAATTGCCAACATCGCAGCAAATCATAAGAGCTGCAAAGACTATGGGCCTAAATGCTAAAATAAAGACTGTTCAATCAGAACAGTTACATAAACAAAGAATCCCTGCGATTGCTATTATGAAGGATGGCAGTTATATAGCTATTGGTCAATGTGATAAGGATTTTATTGTTATAGTAGATGCTGAGACTCGGAGACCTGGAAAGGTTTCTATTGATGAATTTCTGCAAACCTGGAGCGGGCAGTTAATACTGATAAGAAAGCCAATAACCTGGCAAGACATTAAAAAAAGGTTTAATATTGACTGGTTTACACATGTTTTGGCGTTGTATAAGAAATTTTTTGCGGAAACCTTGGTTGCTGCTTTCTTTCTACAGTTATTTGGCCTTATCACGCCGTTGGTTACGCAAGTCGTCGTCGATAAGGTATTGCCTTATCATGGCACATCTACATTAGATGTACTCATCGTAGCGTTGCTGGCAGCAGGCATATTTCAAGTTGCCCTCGGTATCTTGCGAACATACGTATTTACTCATACAACAAATAAGATAGATATTATTATAGGTGCCAGGCTTTTCCGCCATATTGCGGCACTTCCTCTTCGCTATTTCGAACAGCGGCGGGTTGGCGAGACTCTCATGCGTATATCCGCTCTGAACACCATTAGAGAATTTATGACTGGGACAGCTTTGACGGCATTGATAGATACTTTTTTTTCTTTGGTATTTATTGCTGTCATGTTTTATTACAGTCCATTTTTGACTTGGATTGCTTTGTCAACCATACCTCTTCTCCTTATTCAGAATATATTTGCTACTCCGATTTACCAGAAGCGTTTAGAAGAGGTATGGGCCTCAGGATCAGAAAGCAATGCTTTTTTGGTAGAAACAGTAACCGGGATACACACTATAAAGGCTTTGGCAGTTGAACCTCAGTTTAATCACCGCTGGGAGCAACTATTAGCGAGATATGTGAAAACTACTTTTGATAGTGCAGTATTTAACATCCTATTAGGAAATGGCACCTCGCTCATTCAGCGCTTGTCCGGATTTGCCTTATTATGGTTTGGTGGGCATATGGTTATTGAAGGGCAAATGACTATCGGACAATTAATTGCTTTTCAAATGCTCGCAAGTCAGGCAGGGGAGCCTCTGCAAAGATTAATGGGGATGTGGCAACAATTTCAGCAGGCTGCGTTGTCAGCTGAAAGACTTGGTGATATTATCGCTACTCCTCCGGAAAATTCCAACTCGGCCAGCATTCAGGGAAACGGTAAACCGCTAGAAGGAACTATAAAATTTGAGCAGGTAGCATTCCGCTATTTGCCTGATGCGCCGCTAGTACTGCAACAAATTGATTTACATATCAAAGCAGGGATGAAAATCGGCATTGTCGGGCGATCAGGATCGGGTAAGAGTACTTTGACAAAGCTGGTTCAGCGACTATATCTGCCAGAAAGCGGCCGGATTATGATTGACAATGTGGATATAGCACAAATGGCTCCAGCATGGCTGCGACGCCAAACTGGTGTAGTGCTACAAGAAAACTTTTTGTTTAATGGCAGTGTACGGGACAATATTGCCACAGTCCGGCCAGGGGCATCTATGGAGGATGTCATTCAGGCCGCCGATATTGCCGGAGCTCATCAATTTATCCTGGAGCTGCCTGAGGGCTATGATACAAAAGTTGGTGAACGTGGGATGTCTTTGTCTGGAGGCCAACGGCAACGAATTGCCATTGCCAGAGCAATGCTTTCTAATCCACGCATTTTAGTTTTTGATGAAGCTACAAGTGCTCTTGATTATCAATCTGAGAACATTATTATGAAGAATATGGATAGGATTACTGCTGGACGTACGGCGCTTATTATCGCTCATCGATTGTCTACTGTACGGCGGTGCGACCTTATTTTAGTGGTTGATCAAGGCCGTATTGTTGAGCAAGGAACGCACGAAGAATTGCTAGCCGGCAAAAACCTGTATTATAATTTACACACACTGCAACAAGAGGTATGAGGATGTTAACAAAAATTCGAAACTATTTTGATATGAGTACCAAAGGTCGCTTGTCAGTCAGTGAAAAAGATTTTTTGCCAGCAGTGCTGGAAGTGGTAGAAAAACCACCATCTCCGACTGGTCGTATTGTTATGTGGACAATGTTTGTTTTGATTATTTTAATTATTTTATGGTCCCTTTTAGGACATGTAGATGAAGTGGCGGTAGCACCGGGCAAATTAATTCCGGTAGGGAATGTCAAGGTGGTGCAGGTGGAGGATAAAGGAGTTGTTAAGGCCATCCATGTAAAGGATGGTGATAAGGTTATTCAAGGTCAACTGCTGTTAGAACTGGATACAACCATTCCTGCAGCTGACTTAAGTAGTATAAAAAAGCTTCTTAGCTATTATAAACTGGAGATAGAGCGACTAGAGGCAGAAAAAAATGGTACATCTTTTTCGCCTCAGCTAACAAGTGAACTTGATAGCAAGGATGTTCAATTGCAATTTAACGTTTATCAAAGTCGGCAAAATGAATTTCGTGCTAAATTAGCAGCAGCTGAGTCCAGTGTGAAACAAAATCAGGCTAGTCTGGAAGTTGCGCGGATTAATCAGGATAAGCTTCAAGCCTTGTATGATATAGCTCTAGATAGAGAAGAGCGAATTGACAAGCTAGTAAAAGAAAACGCTGTTGCCGAGTTTGTATTGCTTGAATACCGTTCTAAGCGATTAGAGGTGCAGCAGAGTTTAGCGTCCCAAATTGCCGATATTGCCCGCTTGCAATCAGCAATTATCCAGAGCAAGGAAACATTGGCGAGTATTGTTGCTGAGCACGAGCGGGATATTGATACTAAGCTTGTAGAAAACCGTAAACAAGTTTCCGCTTATAGTGAAGAGCTCAAAAAAGCGATGGAAAAAGAACGTTTATCTCATATAATTGCGCCAGTGGACGGACGAGTAACGCAGTTAGCTATTCATACAATAGGCGGCGTGGTTACGGAAGCACAAGCTCTCATGATCATTGTTCCTGAAGAGGTTAATTTAGCGGTTGAGTCCTGGGTTGCCAATAAGGATATTGGGTTTGTTCACGAAGGCCAACAAGCTGAAGTTAAAATTGAAACGTTCAGTTTTCAAAAGTATGGAACTGTTGATGCTATAGTAACCGAAGTTAGTCCTGATGCGATTGAAGATAAAGAAAAGGGCCGAGTTTACCGTGTTATGCTTAATTTAGATAAAAATCAGATGCATGTAGGTGGAAAACAGGTATTTTTTGGGCCTGGTATGACCGTTAGTGCGGAGATTAAAATACGGCAAAAGCGCATTATTGAATTCTTCCTTGATCCGTTTCGCAAATATCAAAGCGAAGCCTTAAGGGAGAGATAATGATGAACGTACCGAATTATACTGAAACTATCCATCAATCACCCCATAAGATAGATACAGCACTAGCATGTCTGGTAACCGTGGCTAAAATACTGGGGATTCCGGCAGATGCCATACAAATGCGCCGTGCTTATGTGGTAGGGTCTAATGTTATGGATGATACATCCTTTGTGCGGGCAGCCAGAGATTTGGGAATGAAAGCGAGAGTAATAACCACAGATGCAGAAAAGTTTATGCTGCTGCCGCTTCCGGCAGTTGTTGTATTAAAAAATGGCAATTATATTGTGGCTGTAAGAGTTGAAGAAGATCGGATTATTATAAGTGATCCATACAAAGCGCAACTGGTTAGTATTCCATTGGCTAATTTATTTAATGCCTGGAGCCACCATATTATATTAGTGACTAAACGTGTTGGCTTAATAGAAAAAGTAAAAAAGTTCGATATCAGTTGGTTTATTCCAGTTATATTACGCTATAAGCGGATACTCGGAGAAGTATTGCTGGTGTCATTTGTACTACAGATATTTGGATTGGTAACACCTTTATTCACACAGGCTATCATTGATAAAGTATTAATACATCGCAGTCTGAATACCTTAGATATTTTAGTGCTTGGCATGGTCGTTATATCTGTTTTTCAGGTGTGGATGTCTGCTGTTCGCAGCTACTTATTTACCAATACCAGCAATAAAGTAGATGTGATATTTAGCTCTAAGCTTTTTCGCCATATTACTGCGCTACCTATTCAATATTTTGAAACCTGGCAGGTTGGTGATGTTGTATCACGTGTGCGAGAAATAGAAAATATACGGCAATTCGTTACGGGTTCGTCAGTGACGATCGTGCTGGATATTGTATTTGCGG
>JAEYSJ010000119.1 GCA_023434855.1 Bacillota bacterium
ACGTCCGGAAAGGATAAACGCTGAAAGCATCTAAGCGTGAAACCAGCCTTAAGATGAGGTCTCTCATAGCGTAAGCTAGTAAGGAACCTTGAAGATGACAAGGTAGATAGGCCAGGTGTGTAAGTGGAGTAATCCATTAAGCTGACTGGTACTAATATTCCGAGGACTTGACTTAAAAGCAAGCCTAAATGCAAACGAACTTTCTTCTGTGAAGTTTTCAGGGCCGTACAATGATCCCGGAAAAAATGGGTGAGACGGGTAGTATGTTTACTGTAACATCTTAAGCCAGTTCGATAGGACGCTTATACTATAGAAGATAGATAGTTGTTGATTATAACAAGGGATTAACCTAATTTGTAGGTTGATCTCTTTTTTGGTTTAATCATAAATTTAATGAAAGGTAAAATAACACAAGTTCTTCACATGTTCTTCATCAGAATTTCAAAAGGCTTTGCTACTATAAAGGTAAAATTATAAGGAGGAATGCCAAATGAAAAAGACGGTATCAGCAATCACATTGGCTTTAATAGTTACAGCTTTTGCAGTCACCACTGCACAAGCAAATGGTTGGGAGACGATATCAGATCGGATTGCAAAACAGAAGCCGGCAGAAGTAACAACGGCAGCTGCTGCATGCTCTGATATTAAGAAGGACAGCCCATCACAGAAAGTAGGAACTCCCGGAAATCATTTCTGGTGGAAAAATTGAGGAGAGAATTTGCAACTAATCTCCTATCAAAGCAAAAAGACAGTAGCTATAATAAATGAAGGTACAAAACAGAGCAGTTTGCCCAGGCAAAGCTGCTCTGTTTTTGTATTTATGGTTAAAATTCATAAGTTCTTCAAAATGTCTTCATAACTTCTTCACATACAGCCTGTATAGTTGTAAGCAATACAGATATAAGCTTATCAAAATTTTGTAAATACTTCTTAAACATTCCAGTAGGTGGCAAGCAAAAAGATAGAGGGGTGGGCTTGTGTGAAACAAACAAAACAATTTTCAGTTCTCACTGTGACAGAAAACTCCGGAATGTTCAATGTATTGAAAACCTTTTTGGAAAATGACGGCTTTCAAATTTATAGAAGCTGTAGCGGGGAGGAGATGCTGCAGCTCTTGCAGACATGGAATCCGGATATTATTATTCTAGATATATTATTGCCGGACGTGGATGGTTGGGAATTACTTGTAAAGGTTAAATCGGAGGCCGATATTCCCGTAATTGTAATAGGAGAAAAAGGCAAGGAAAATGAATGTCTGCGGGCATTAAAAACAGGTGCAGATGATTATCTGACAAGGCCGTTTAATGGCCGGGAGATCACAGAACGGGCTAAAATTATGCTAAGGCTAATAAATAAGGATGTAAAATGCCCGGAGCTTCTTCGTGTTGGTGATTTGATAATCGATTCCCCGAAATGTCAGGCAAGCTATAAAGGCCATGCAATTGACCTGACACTGACTGAATTTAAGATCCTTGAGTTGCTTGTTAACCGTTCGCATCAAACATTAAATCGTGTGGAAATAGTTGATAAGGTCCGGGGAAAAGCGTTCCGAGGAAATATACGGGTAATTGATACCCATATCAGAGCTTTGCGATGTAAACTGGCTCAAAAAACGGGAAATCCCAATTTTATTCAGACGGTTCACGGGGTGGGCTATCGCTTCGCCTCCGAAAGTGGAATATTAGCTGACTCATCATAATTCAAAAGTTCTTCATAAAATCTTCATAACTTCTTCATAAGTCATCTGTATAGTACATATAAAGAGCACCAAAGAAAGGAAAGGTAGGGCATATGAAAACAGAAAGATGGTTCAAAAAAAAGACGCTGGTCTTGACTGCTCTGATGGCATTTACGATGATGTCACCACTCATGGCAGCTGAAAGTCAGGAAACGTTGACATTGCAGCAAATCGTAGAAACGGCCATGAAAAACAATCCGGCGGTAGTCGAAAGCCAAAAACGCTGGGAGGAAAAAAATGACCGTGTACCGGTAGCAACAGCCTGGCCTAATCCAAAGTTCGGGATTATGAAAGACGACATTCAGGACGGACTGTTTGCGCCCGGCACGGCGATGATGACTCAATACAGCATAAGCCAGGAGATCATGAATCCGGCTAAGCTGAAGGCGATGGGTAAAATGGCCGGCAGTGACGCACGGATGGCAGAGGCCAACTACCAGGATAAACGGCTGGATGCGTATACTACTGCTAAAACGGCTTATTATGACCTCTTGTATGCCAGTAAAGCATTGGAAATCGGCAAAGAAAACCAACAGCTTATGGGCCAACTTGTGCAAATCGCCCAAGTAAACTATTCCACCGGGATGGTATCGCTTCAAGATACCCTCAGGGCGCAGACTGAGTTTTCCAAAATGACCACCGACTTATTGAGTATGGCGTCAATGGAAGCGGTCGCTAAAGCCAAACTGAATACCGCGATGGGCCGCCAGGCGGATTCAGCACTTGCAGTAAAAGAAGAATTCAGTGCACCGGCACCCAACTTTGATCTGGTGGGCCTCACAAAAATGGCGACAGAAGCTAAACCGGCAATAATCAGCATGCAGCGGCAAGTAGAAATGGCCCAAAACGGAGTGGAACTGGCCCATAAACAGAAATTGCCCGATTATGAAGTGACGCTTGCCTATAAGGATTATCAGGAACAGCCTAATACTTGGCAGATCGGTGTTATGGCGATGTTACCGATCTGGCAGGACAAAAATAAGGGTGAAATCAAATCTGCCAATGATAATTTAGCCGCAGCCAAAGCTTCGTTGGCCAACATGCAGAATATGACAGGTCTTGATATTCAGATGGCATTGACTGAAGCCCAAACAGCCTGGCGGAAGATTGATCTGTACAAAACAACTATTGTTCCTCAAGCTGAGCAGACATATCAAGCCGGTGTTGTTAGCTATACCAACGGCAAAGTTGACTTTATGGCTGTATTGGATAGTTTAAATGCGTTGCGGAATGCCAAACTTGGCTATTATCAAGCACGCATTGATTATGAAAAAGCGGCCGCCAACTTGGAAAAAGCGGTGGGTAAACCGCTGTTTGCCAGTGGAGCGCAGCCATAATGATGACAACGAACAAAGGAGAGGGCAGCATGATTGACAAATTGCGGAATAAAAAGAAAATCATCATTGGTGTGACCGCTGGCGTATTAATGGCCGGTGGAGCAAGCTATTACTATACGATGCAGCACAAGCCGGCAGGGATGGAACACGCAGGGCATCAGATGGGGAATATGGATATGGGCAATATGGATAATATGCCGGTAATGGCTGTAGGTGATAAGGTTACCCTTGATGCAAAAGCCAAGCAATTGGCGGGGGTACAGACAGCACAAGTTGCATCTAAAGCGTTAAGTAAAGAAATAAAAACAACCGGTAAAATCGCCATGAATCAAAGCGGGCAGGCTTATCTTACATCTCGGGTTGAAGGCAGGGTTGATGAACTGTATGTGACGGCTGACGGTGAATATATCGCCCCCGGGCAAGCGATTGCTGCAGTGTACAGTCCAACGTATGTAGCGGCGCAGGAAGAATATCTGCTGGCGCTGGATAATGTTCAAAAACTAAAAGGCGCTGGCAAGGATGTCGTTCAAATTAATAATGGACTATTGAACGCGGCCCGGCGTAAACTGCAACTTCTAAATGTGGGGAATGACGATATTGCTCAGTTGGAAGCGAACCGCCAGCCGAATGATCATATGACAATTTATGCCCAATTCGGCGGTACTGTGCTGGAAAAACTAGTGCAGCCGGGAGCCTATATTATGCCGGGCGAAAAATTATTCAGTCTTTCCGATTTATCAACAGTGTGGATGTACGCCGATGTGTACGAAAAGGACCTGGCCAACGTTAAGCCAGGGCAACCGGTGACAGTGACCAGCGCCACCTTTCCGGGAGAAACTTTTACCGGACAAGTGACCTTTATAAACCCCATTCTGGATGATGCCACCCGGACGGCAAAGGTACGGGTAGCGATGGCTAATCCTGACGGACGGCTGAAACCGAACATGTTTGTCAATGCCGCTATTCGTATACCACTTGGGGAAACTCTGGTTATCCCCGAGTCCAGCCTTTTAGACACAGGAACGAGCAAATTGGTCTATGTCGCCCAGGATGAAAATACCTTTGTGAAACGCGAGGTGGTGGTAGGTCAGGAGAGCGACGGCTATATTCAAGTTCTCTCCGGCTTAAATTCTGGCGATACGGTGGTTACCGCAGCAACATTCCTGATTGATTCCCAGACCAAGTTAGGCGCTTCCGGCATGGCTGGCATGGCCGGCATGGATATGGGCGGCTCCGGCGGCCATTAAGGGGGATTAACATGTTAAACAAACTCATTGAATTCTCTCTACAGAATCGGGTCATTATTTTTATCTTGTCTGTAGTTGTTGTAGTTTGGGGCGCATTTGTCATACCGAGCACGCCGATTGACGCCTTTCCGGACTTAAGCGAAAATCAGGTGCTGGTCTACGCCGACTGGATGGGACGGGGGCCGCAGGAGGTAGAAGACCAGGTCACCTATCCGTTGGAGACAGCCCTCAGAGGGCTGCCGCAAGTCAAAGAAGTGCGGGCGGCCTCATCTTTTGGATTCTCGATGGTTACCGTTATATTCGAGGACGGAGTAGATACTTACTTTGCCAGACAGGTAGTCAACGAAAAAGTGCAGCAGGCGATTCCCCGCCTTCCCAGCGGCGTACAGCCGTCGCTGGGACCAGTCAGTACCCCAATGGGGCAGGTCTTCATGTACACTATTGAAAGCGACCGGCATAATTTAGCCGATTTACGGACGGTACAGGACTTTTTTATAAAGCCGCAGCTTAGCGCTGTGCCGGGGGTGGCCGAAGTGGCCAGCATCGGTGGCTATGTACTGCAATACCAGGTAAATCTTGATCCTAATTTAATGAAAAATTACCGGGTAACGGTTGGGCAGGTATTTAGCG
>JAEYSJ010000198.1 GCA_023434855.1 Bacillota bacterium
TAAATAAGCGCGGAGGTATAATTATGAAAAAAGAACCTAAATATCAGACAGGCAATGTGGGTGTGGAAAACAACCCCAAAGCCGGCCAATCCACCCAAAAACAGCAGCACACAATACAGTCACCTAAAGCATCAACCCAACACTACTAACAGGGCCGTTATTCAACGGTCCTGTTTTGTTTGCGGGAGAAACCGATTAACCGCCAAGAATGTCTAACCGCCAAGATCGCCAAGGCCGCCAAGAAAAACATTGGATTTTATTAATAAATGCTTAGATGCTTGGCCCTTTTAGGGATGTATTTCTCCGGTAAAGAATAATTATCTCACTGGAAAATATTAAAAATATCCCTTGGCGTTCTTGGCGTCCTTGGCGGTTAATCGGTTTCTCCCGGCTGTTTTTACTTGTTCGAACAAGCCGTTATTGTGATAAAATTTATAATAATAGTCAACAACCGGACCGGAGGGAATATGTATTATTTTGAGAGTGTTATAGGAACCTTTTGGATTAAATACGACTACAATAACCCTGAATGGTATTATTTAGGCATCGACGATACAATAATCGGGTCATACAGATCAATACTGTGTGCGGCAGAAGATGTTCGGACCCATGCAACCGGTTACGCCGGGTGGGATGAGCTAAGCCGTTCTGTGTATTCGCCTGAAAGTATATTAGAATGGCAGAAACTCAGGATATAATATAAAATGCCTGACGGCACACGCCGTCAGGCGAACTTTAAAATTCCCGCAAACTGTACATACTTCCTATTGCCCACTCGCAGCTTCCTTTTTAAGCGCTGCTTCAGTTACCCATACAAAATATACTGTTCCACATCTATTACAAACACATTGATTCCAGCCTACTGCTATATTACTACTAGTAAAATGAGCAAATCCGCCACATTCATGTTTTATTCTCATGTGATTCCCCCTTCCCGACTGCTGTTAGCGACTTAAATAAAGAAGCACTCATTTACTCAAAATAGTATAGTGTCAGTCCACCACTAGCCTGTCTACATAGCCCGCACTAAAGAGTTACCGCTATAGTTCTTCCGTCCAGTTCGGCTGAACCCAACGGCAGAGTTCGGAGCACTAGCTCCCCGGGCAAACAAGCTTTAGTGCATTCTATAGAGAATTTTAAAATCCCATATTATTTCCACTCGAATACCAAAGTAACTATTAACTCGTCACCTTCAGGTTTTATACTGTAGTAAGAACAATAAGAAAGAACTTTCTTAAAAGATCTAAGTTGTTTCGGAGTTTCAGCAACAATCTCCGGCACTCGAACATTTACAAGCGCTTTATTATTGAAATTTTCCACAACACTTACATTATTAGAAACCAGCTTGATGGCGGTTAAGATACGGATAAAGGTTGCCCGTTTCATATTGGCCCCCCTTTACTAATTTAATTACTGCCATTCAGAAACTTATACATATTAATTATATCATAACTAACAGTATTTATCACTATAACTTTGCCTATGAAATTAATTAAACTCCCGCCCAAGCGAGGACCAAACGACTATCGACTTGCGGTGGTCACATTATTGTATTTGGCTGACCATCTGTTTAAATATTGGCTGCCAAAACATCCTGTCACTATCAGGACATAAAAATCCCACACCAGTTAAGTGCCTGTCCTTTACTGTAACATATATGTCAGCAAACATTGGTAACGGCAGTTTATCTGTTGCAATTAAACGCGCTTCAAGTAAGAAAGCGTTCTGTTTTCCCATGGCAGCTTTTTGTATGGGATACCATTGCAGCAATTTTGCACCATTACTCTCCAAAGTCCTTTCAACAGTACCTTTTAAAGTGTCAGAAGCCATCTGCAGCAGTGGCTCTTTAAATTCTACGTAATTAAAAAGATCAGCAGCAAGACCCATGTCTTTATTATCTTTATAAATGATAGTACGGGCATAATGATACGTGTCTTGCTGCAGGCCGGTCATATCATATTGAGCATTAATATTTTCTATACCATCGATATTTTTTGCTTCATTAACTTGCAGCCAGGCTGGGACCAGCATCGTGCCAACGCCGGTAATTTCCAGGGAAATACTGTTTGACGGCACAGCAGCTCCGCAAACGGCAATGCCAGGCAGAACAAATTCCACCATCAGATATAACCCCAATAAAAAAATAAGGATTCTTTTCATAAAATTCACCCCTCGTCTATTGTTATAATGATTTGAATTAGCAGGACTGACCGGAGAATCCGGCAAATTAAAGGGCAATTCATATGCTCATGAGACTAAGTGTACCGAATCCCGCTATTATAACTCCGGAAAACTTGTTAACCCATTTGAGCCGCCTAGGATTAACTTTAGAGCGAAATACATTTACCATTCCACTTAACGTTAGCCACCAAAGCATGGACCCAAGAAAGACGCCAAAAACCAATAAGCCTGCCAACATATAGTTTTTTCCGATTGAACCTGCCCCCAGTCCGGCAAAAACAGCCGCAAAAGAAATTATCGTCAGCGGGTTAGTCAACGTTAAGAAAAAAGCGGATATATAGGCCCCTAGCAGACCGTTGCCGCCTGCCTGGGCAACTGTTTCCGCCGGGACGGACTTAAATGTTGTATAGCCCAGATAAAGTAAAAATACCCCCCCTGTCAATCGTAAAAATGATTGATTGTCCAGCAAAAAAGTGGAAATAGCTGTCACACTAAAGGCGGCTATGCAGCCATATAAGGCATCAGCCGTTGCAGTCCCCACGCCTGAAAGGAAACCGTTCAACATTCCATCCGACAAGGTCCGCCTGATACAAAGCACTCCCAGCGGTCCTACCGGGGCAGCTATAGAAAACCCTAATAGTATTCCTTTAATAAAAAAAAATAACTCCATTCCCTTTACCCCCTTTCAATTTTTAGTGGTAGTACCGGGGTTTCTTTAACAGTGGATAAAATTACAGTTGTCCGTGTTTTAGTACCAGGCAAAGACTTTATTTTCTCACTGATCAACCGCTCGAGATCACGCGTGCCGGAACAACGGATCTTTAAAGCATAATCTTCCGCACCGGCAACATGATGGCATTCCAGTATCTCCGGCAAATTATTAACCATATTCAAAAAATCATGTTTCTGCTCGGGACGTTCCAATGTTACTGCTATAAAAGCGGCTAAGCCACAGCCTATAGCATCCGGGTCTATTAAGGCCGAATAGCCCTTTATCACTCCTGTTTCTTCCAACTTGCGAACCCTGTCCGCCGCTGCGGGAGCCGACAACCCAAGCATTGTTCCCAATTCCGCCCATGTTGCCCGGGCCTGTTCCATAAGTCGTTTGATAACTTTCAAATCGTTAGTATCCATCATCACATACGCCCTTTTATAATGTTTTAATCATATAATACATTCAATTGTAAGATAAGTAAAGAAAAACTTGTTATTTACGACCAAGACTCCCGCTGTAGCGGGAGTCTTGGCCTTAAATAACTTTGTAAAAAACTTATAAGCATATATTTTTCTACCGCAGAATTAATAACTGGATGACGGCAGGAAAATCGGTAAAAAACGAAGCAACTATGGTATAATATATCCATATACAAAGGAGATAAAGCTATGAATAAATATATGCCTGTTATGCCTATCGTAAGATCAACTGCTCAAACTAGGCAGCAACCGGAAATGGCCAGTGTTTATCATAAACAACTTGAAGAATATATCAGACAATTTGAGAAAACCCTTGACCAGGAACACGAAGTAGCCATGCGTCTTGTCAGTTTTGGACAAACCGTACAATTTTCCGTGCAACGGATAGGATACTATAATCCTAAACTAATTAGTTTTTACGGTGAAATGCCTGATGGTTCTGCTGTGCAGCTTATTCAGAATGTCAGTCAGATTAGCTTTCTTCTTATGGCCGTCAAACGTAAAGATCCTGAAAAGCCAAAATGTCTGATAGGATTTTGCTCCGATGAGGAGGAACTTCAGGCGGCAGCCCAACCGCAAGAGCAATCTGCGGCAACATCCGAATAATTTTAGAATTCATAAAAGCCCATCGTTGTCGCAACGATGGGCTTTTTGCTTACCAGAATATTTCCCTGGCACTAAAAAACAAAACCCCCGCACAAGGCGGGGCAAATTAAAAGAGAGTAAGAGAATGTCACAGTTATTATTGCCGGATAATAACTGTTTTATTCAAAAACATTCACCCGATCTCCGGAATTTTCAGGGCGTGGGACAGGTATAAGGAATAAGCGAGTAATCCCCGGAAAATTCAGACATTATTTAAAATAATTTAATGGAATTGCAATGTAACACTTTGTCTTTGTTGTGCCGCTAAATATCTATAGCGTTTTTGCTTCAATATTTGCGCCAAGCGGCTGGCATTAGGAGTTTCAAAGATAATTGCACTGGTTTCCCCGTTATTATTTTTAAAATTGATACGCAGATATTTATCCCTTTTCTTTAAGGCAAATGTCAATACACCTGCCGTCAGAAAACGGCCTACCGTTAAACTTTCGCGGGTTTCTGCCGATACTTGCAATATATTTTCCAAAAAAATATTAAAATTAATGCTTTCAGAATTTGATACGAAAACCAATTCCCTGTCATTGACACCAAACAGGCCTTTCACCGGGCTTTTTATCACCCGCAAAGGATGTCCACCAAGATATGCAACTTCATAAGTAACTACTGAAGTGTCATTATCAGATAAACGTTTCCCAAATTTATTCATTTTTGCTGCTTTATTCTGTTGCCCTGAGAAGCTGATCATTAAAACTAATCCTGTTATTATCCATACATACATACCGACATTTGGACTTCCCATAAGCCAGTTAAAAGCCGTGATAAATATCATTGCCAGTACACTAATACTTATAACAGATTTCAATAATGATATTACTGCTATTTTAACCTTCTCTTTTGATTGAATATCCATCATTAATTCCCCCCTCTAAAGATTCAATGCAGGATAGCTTGTATTATTTTCACAATACCATAATTGTCATATGGAATTTGTCGAATGGACACTCATTATTTTGTAATAATTTGTAACATTATACTTTTCTTGCAGAAAATATTTTTCACGGTACTTATAATTAAGAAGCTTTGGAATACGCTAACCACAGAGGACACAGAGGACACGGAGGGTTATTATTAATACTCTTATTCCCGGCGACGTCCTGAGCTCAACGTACTTCCGTCGTCCACATCAAAGAATTTAAGTTACTTTTCGGCTAAACTGCAGGGCAGTCGTCCGAAAAGTTATAAATTCTGATACAGTAAAATAAAAAGAGCCCGAAGGCTCTTTTTTAATCCTGTACTTTGTTTACTGATATCACCTGATACATACAACCACCATATTCATTCAAACTGCGTTTTAGTTCATTCTCGCTAATATTTGAATCTGCCAACGTAATATCCAAAAATATTTCATCAGTATTAGAATTGTCCCACTTGACTTTATCAATAGGCAAGTTTGCTCTGCGAATGTTTTTTACTATACTTTCAATCTCTCGTTCTGTATTACCGATTTGCACCCGAAAATGATTATTCAAGACATTCACCTCTCTGTTAATAATATTTTATATAATAATCTTCCACAAATAGTAGCCAAATTCCTTCGCCTTTACTCTTTTTTAACTAAGTATTGGCAAAACCGCTTTCACCAGCATACGATACAATGATCCTAAAAATAAAATACATATTCGGGAGAGGAGGCGCTAATATGGGTTTCGGAGGCGGCTGCGGTCGTGGAGGATTCGGGTTCATTTGGATCCTAATAATAATTATCTTCCTGTTTGCCTTTATTGGTGATGAGTCCAGCTTCAGTTGATAATTACTTACTAAGAAAAACTAGTTTCCATACCTCCTTGCTTGCCCCTGCGCCAACCGGTGCAGGGGCATTACTAATTCTGACCAACAAAAAAAACCTCTAATGCAGGGTATACATTAGAGGTAAAAAGTGGGAAATTATCCTATGGAATAATTTTATTATACCACTCACTGCCAGCAACTGCTACAATCGACTAAATATTTAACCAAAATTTAACAACTGCAATTACCAATAAAAAAAGGGACCCCCTAAAAGGGGGAAAAAAAGATGTTTAAAAGGATATTTATTGTATTACACATTACCTAGTCAATATCCTGCCAAAACTAGAAATTTTTTGAAAATATTTTTATAAATTTTTTGAATCCTTGCGTGGCCAAATAAGGAGAATAATTAATTTGATGCCATTAGCAAGCATCAGTAATTTTTATGACTAACATGCCTCTCAGTTATTACCCGCCATTCGTAACATATAAGCTCTTTCTGCCCGCGCACTGCCTTAATTCTTTGCTCTGCTAACGGAGCATATCCCTTATGCGCCAGATAAGCTGAAATTTTGTCCAATAACTCTTCTGTATTTGCTGCCCAGATTTGACCTTGATGGATAATAATCACCAGTATCCACCTCCTCCAACCTGCTTTCGGCCTAATTTTATATGTATGCCAATCCCACAGCTATCCTAACTTTATCCTCCGCTTAATACTTGTTTTATATCTTTACTAATATATATATCGGATTTATTTAATTATTTATATATACCGGATTTTCTTATTAATAATATTTAATAAAATATTTATCTTCTTGTTTGCCTTTATTGACGAAGCTTCTGCTAACTGTACTATTTAATAGAGTCTGTTACAAAATACCCTTCTTTGTCGTTGAGCCTCTTCAGCGTAGAAACCTGATATACCCTTGCTGTACGGCTTCACAGGCATTTAACATCGGGGTATTTTGTAACAGTTTAAAAAAACATTAAGGAAAGTGTGTTTTTTTGAAACACACTCTAATAATAAAACCATCGTTGTTAACGATGGTTTTTATTATTATGTTTTAACATTTTAAATGTTAAAACAATGTACAGATTTCATATTATCAATCTCACCCTGAGCCCCGGAAAAATGCTGCTCTTCCTGATAGCCAATTCCTTCATCCAAGCCGCAAATCGCCTGGCAATGCCATACGAGCTTATTCCGGTATTCTTCAAAAACGTTTATACGCATTCCTCGCATTGAGCAGGATTGTTCGTCCAACAATTTAATAATTGTTTCTAATGCCGCGTATGACTGTAACCTCTCAACAGTATCCTGAGTTCGCATATTTTCTAATAATATTTCGATTTTATTAAGACATAACTTAGCTTTCATTAATACCCTCCTTTTTATTAATTACAGAATAGTTTGACAACCTTCCCGCTATTTCCTGCTAATAACTTAAAAATTCCTGTAAAAACGACAAAAAATACGCTATAAGGTTATTTTTACATTTTCTTTACTGTATAAAATTCTGGTGCCTGTTTTTATAATCCTTCCGAATCAATAGTAATTATCCTCATTATTTTCCTATCAATAAAAGGATCTCTAACCGCCAAGAACGCCAAGGACGCCAAGAAAAATATCCCTTGGCGTCCTTGGCGGTTAACCGTTTTCTCTCCTCGCGCTAAATTACCGAACTATAAATTAAACAGAATTGACTCAACACTTTCAATAATAATATGAAGAATGGTCATATGTACTTCCTGTATTTTATCCGCCGTATCTCCGGCTACTATAAGTTCGTAATCGGCTGTACCTTTTAATTTACCACCGTTTCTGCCCAGGAGTGCGACAACGGTTACACCCTTTTCCTTGGCTGCTTTAATGGCCTTTATAATATTTTCCGAATTCCCGCTGGTAGTTATGGCAATAAATACATCGCCACAAACGCCAAATGCTTCTACATCGCGGGAAAAAATAGTATCAAACCCATAATCATTACCTACACAGGTAATGTGCGCCGGATCGGTAAAACTAATAACAGGCAGTGCTTTCCGGTCTTTCCTGAATTTGCCGGTAAATTCCTGGGAAAAATGCATCGCATCACAGGCACTGCCGCCGTTGCCGGCAATAAGTACTTTATTGCCATTGCGAAACGCTTTGGCAATACCCTCCGCAATCTGGCCAATAACAGCCAGGTTCTCCTGCGTCCCAAACTCCGTAAAAGTTTTAAGTGTTGTACTCCATGACTTTGCAACTACATCCGTATTCATATCTTCACCTCAGGACCATTGTATCAAGGTTCTTATTGTGCATCAATAGAACATGCTTTAAAAAGTTGTTCCTAGCTAATAATTGGCGAGCAACAGAGGACATGAGGTTAAGAAAAAAGAGCCTGCCGGCTCTTTTTTCTTAATTGGCCTGCTCCGCAGGCCGGTTCAGAAAAATCAGATCTGTCTGCCGCGTCCAAAAAACCATAGCTTATTTGTCCGGCGGCAGTTTGCCGTATTTATAAATAAGATACAAAGCCACCGTAGTAGCACCTAAAAGTAATAAACCGAAAATAAGATGTTCAAACACCAGACAGCCCCTCCCCAATTCATTCTACTTATATATTATATGAATTATGTTCAATTAAGGTTACATAACAAATAAATAGACGTGATAGTATTGAAGATAAGCTAAATAATCCCCCTATTTAGGAATCGAACCCACCAAAATCGCCCCCGCCATTTCCACCGTCATCATAGTTATCAAAATAGGTGGTTTCGGTAGAATCGTTATTAGCATTGTTCCAGCCCATTGTATCACTATTGTTTTCATAACCCGGGAGTGTCCCTGCCGTCGCCTGCCCTGCCAAATGATCATAATCAGAATCATTTAGAATACCTTGGGATGTAAGGGTATCACGCAGCTGCTCATCATTGAGATTACGCCACATATCGTATTGGTTTTGATCAATCAGATAATGAGTCAGCAAATAACCAAGAAGCATACCGCCTAGCATACCCCCCATTCCACTTCCGCCGTAACCCCCCGGAACATATGGCCCCGGCTCATACCCGCGCGGCCGTTGGAAAAAACGATATACAATGTAAATTCCCAACAAAATCAGCAAAATTGTCAGCATATATTTCATCTCCTTTGTAACTATCATGCAAGTACCTGATAGATATATCATAACACACGCCACCCGCCACAGGCAAAAAATTGGCCCAGCAACCTAAGGCGCCAGGCAATAAAAGGATGGGTATGTATATGGAATAGGAGGTAATTTACCTCACTATGAATTGGCT
>JAEYSJ010000275.1 GCA_023434855.1 Bacillota bacterium
TTTAGTTTGGCAATATGTGAGGGCTGCAGCGGAATGCCGTTATTTATTACTATTTGACCGTTTGGTCCATAGAGAGGCCTGGCTAATATCATCCCTTCACAAATGTCCATTAATGCTATTCTTCGCATTTCTTTCACTCCTGACTATGCAAACTTCAAATAAGCTGCTTAATAGTATAACTGTTGTAATATGTATAAGTCGATCTCCATGACGTATTCTGTTTCCGTCTGGTGGTTCGACATACCGGTTATTCCAGAATTTTGTGGGGAAAGTGAAAAATGCAATCATTCGCTAATATTCTCTAGTATTCTCTAATATTCTACTTTTTCCTTCCAAATATATAAGTGTAGTGAAAAAACGGGGCTGGCAGTCATTAGGCCGCATAATTTTTTCAGGCTTCATTTTCTCTATCCAGCCACAGGAGGCTTAATTATTTTGATGCAATGCGTAATCACCTTTCCCTCTGTCTATCATGCTTTTAGAGCAAAAAAACTCTTAAAAGAACAAGGTATTATGGCCGATCTAATCCCTGTGCCGCGAGAATTGACAGATTCGTGTGAGGGCCTGGCAGCCAGGGTGGAGGAGGAATGTATGGAGAAAGCAGTGGAAATATTGGGCGCAAAAGGAGTTGCGATGCTTAAAAAGGGTGTAAAAATTGTCAACGCATATTAAGGAAATTTTACTGTAAGGCGGGAAATTAATGCAAACCATATTTGACACGTTAAATCCGGTTCAATTGTCGGCCGTTACTCATATTAACGGCCCGCTGCTAATTATGGCCGGGGCCGGCAGCGGTAAGACCAAGGTGCTGACTTGCCGTATCGCTTATTTACTGGAGCAGGGAGTGGCTCCATGGAATATTTTAGCTATTACCTTTACCAACAAGGCCGCAGCCGAAATGAAGGACAGAGTTTTTTCCATGGTTGGTCAGCAGGCGCGGGATATTTGGCTGAGCACTTTTCACGCTTTTTGCGCCCGGTTCTTGCGGTTGGAAATAGAAGATCTGGGTATTTATAAACGCAATTTTGTCATTTATGATGCCAGTGACTCACAGACGCTAATTAAGTCTTGTCTGAAAGAACTCAATCTGGACGAAAAACAATATGCGCTTAATGGTATCCAGGCGACTATTTCCAATGCCAAAAATACGCTGCTGGACGCCCAGTCTTTTACCCGTCAGGCTGATAATTTCCATGCCCAGAAAGTTGCAGAGGTATATCAACTGTACCAGCAGAAGCTCAGAAATAATAACGCTCTGGATTTTGACGATCTTTTAATGGTAACAGTGCGGTTGTTGGAACATAATATTGATATTCGGCAGAAATATCAGGAAAAGTTTAAATACATATTAATTGACGAATATCAGGATACCAACCATGCCCAATATTTATTGGCACGGTTTCTGGCGGAGAAGCACCGTAATATCTGTGTGGTAGGTGATGCCGACCAGAGCATTTATGCCTGGCGGGGCGCAGATATCCGCAATATTATGGATTTTGAAAATGATTACCCTGAGGCTAAAATAATCAAACTCGAGCAGAATTATCGCTCAACCCAGATCATTCTTGATGCCGCCAATGCGGTAATAGAACGCAATATTGACCGTAAGCCAAAGACGCTGTGGACTCAAAACCCCAAAGGCGACTGTATTACCCATTATGTGGCCAATGATGAACGGGATGAGGCCCAGTTTATTGCCGATACGGCGACCAAGCTCAAAACCGTGTTTCGCACGCCCTATAGTGAGCTAGCTGTCTTATATCGCACCAACGCCCAGTCGCGGGTAATTGAGGAAGCTTTTATGAAATGCGGCATTCCCTATGTTATGGTCGGCGGGCTAAAATTCTATGACCGTAAAGAGATAAAGGATATACTGGCCTATTTGCGGGTGCTGTTCAACCCGGCTGATACTGTCAGCCTGCTACGGATTATCAATGTTCCCCGCCGGGGAATTGGCGATACTACCATTGCTAAATTGATGGAGTATGCCGGCAGTCACAATATAACTCTATTTGATGTGGTCAGCAATCCGGATTTAGTGCCAGGTCTGACAGCCAGAGCGAAAGGACCGTTGGAGTCGTTGGCTGAACTGATTTTTAATTTAATGGCTAGGGTTGATTCCTGGCCGGTTGTCGATTTGGTGAAAAGGGTAATGGATGATTCAGGCTATATTGCCGAGTTAGAGAAGGGTCAAACGCCGCAGGACGAGAGCCGGATTGAGAATCTGCGGGAATTGTTAAGTGTCGCCAAGGAATTTGCCGCCGGCGAAATGGAAAATACCCTGGAAAGTTTTCTTACCCGTGTATCGTTAGTATCCGATATTGATAATGCTGATCTGTCTCAGCAGAAGGTTACGCTGATGACCCTTCATTCTGCCAAAGGTCTTGAATTCCCGGTGGTCTTTATCGCCGGCATGGAAGAGGGGATTTTCCCCCATTCCCGTGCGTTGATGGACGATGATGAAAGAGAAGAAGAACGGCGTTTGTGCTATGTAGGTATTACCAGAGCCCGCCGCAAGCTGTATCTGAGCAATGCCAGCATGCGAACAATTTACGGCAGGACGAATATGTATCCGCCGTCTGGTTTTTTAAGTGAAATTCCTGCGCAAATGCTAGAAAAGATTAACGGACGGCGAAGCAGCTACGCTCAAATCGCCGCCAGTAATGTTGCTGTTCGTGATGATTCCCGGTTTAAGGCTGTGACCGCAAGCCAGCCAACTGCCGCACCGGCGGCCAAACCGCAAATCAGTGCAGACTGGCGGGCTGGTGACAAAGCCCAGCATGATAAATGGGGAATTGGCACAGTTGTAGACGTGCGCGGCAGCGGTGACAATCAGGAAGTGCGGATTGCTTTTCCCGGGCAGGGGATAAAGCAGCTGCTGGTGAAGTTCGCGCCGATTTACAGGGTATGATTATTCACACTACAACGCAGGAGTTGGTATGATGCCTATAGTTCCGGACAACATAGAAGCGGCCGCCCGTGAAGCGGCCGAATTAAGACAACAAATAAACAACCACAATTACCGCTATTACGTTCTTGATGATCCGGAAATAGCTGACACCGATTATGATCAGCTAATGCAGCGGCTTAGTAAGCTGGAAACTGCATATCCTGCGCTGGTTACCCCGGATTCACCCACGCAGCGGGTTGGCGGGGCACCGGCAGCCGGCTTTGAGCGGGTAACCCATCTTACACCGATGCGCAGTCTTGGCAATGCGTTCTCGGCGGAAGAATTAATTGCCTTTAATAATAGAGTGCAAAGTGGGCTGGGTACCGCCGAACCGGTAGAATATGTTGTAGAGTTAAAAATTGACGGTCTGGCAATTAACCTGGTGTATGAAAATGGTTCCCTGGTGCGCGGTGCCACTCGCGGGGACGGCGCTGAAGGGGAGGATGTAACCGCCAATATCCGTACCATCCGCGCTTTGCCCATTACCTTACATCATTCTCCCGGGGAACTACCTGCGTTACTCGAAGTGCGGGGCGAGGTGTTTATGCCTCGACGGGAATTTGACCGTCTTAACCGTGAGCGGGAAGCAGCAGGCGAGCAATTACTGGCCAATCCCCGCAATGCCGCTGCCGGGTCACTGCGACAGCTTGACCCGAAGGCTACTGCGGAGCGGGCACTTGACATTTTTCTATACGGTATAGGTGTACGGCAGGGCGTAACCCTTACTACTCACAGCGAAACACTGGAGTATCTAAAAAGCCTGGGTTTTAAAATAAATCCTTTATACCGGATATTTAATAATATTCAGGCGGTGATAGACTATTGTACCGGCTGGGCGGAAAAACGCAGTGAACTGCCTTATGACATTGACGGTTTGGTCATCAAGGTCAATAACCTGAGCAGTCAGGAACTGCTGGGCTTTACCGCTAAAGATCCCCGCTGGGCCATTGCATACAAATTTCCGGCCGAACAGGCTGTTACTGTAGTGGAAGACATCTTTGTTGGCGTGGGACGCACGGGGGTACTGACTCCCACCGCTATTTTGCGTCCTGTTCGGGTGGCCGGCTCAACTGTCAGCCGGGCAACGCTGCACAACCAGGATTATATTGAAGAAAAGGATATTCGTATTGGCGATACTGTGATTATTCATAAAGCCGGTGATGTTATCCCGGAAGTAGTATCAGTAATTATCGCCAAGCGCACCGGGGAGGAGCGGTCCTTCACGATGCCCGGGAA
>JAEYSJ010000350.1 GCA_023434855.1 Bacillota bacterium
GTATTTAGCGCCATTGGTACTAATAACGCCAATATCGGCGCCAAAGTCGTCGAACAAAACGGCCAGGAATATGTCATCCGTGGTTTAGGGCTTGTACAGTCTATTGAAGATATCAAAAATATTGTCATTACCCAAAATAACAATGTGCCGATCTATGTAAAAGATGTAGCCCGCGTAACGGCTGGCCCGGATTTTCGCCGGGGCGTATTAACCAAGGAAGGTTATGAAGCGGCCGGTGGCATTGTAATCCAACGGATGGGCGAAAATACACTGAATGTTATTGACCAGGTTAAGGCTAAAATTGCTGAAATTCAACCTGCTTTGCCGGAAGGTATGCATATTGTTCCTTATTATGATCAAACCGACCTGGTCAAAAAAGCGGTGCATACCCTGCAACGGGCCCTGATTGAAGAATTTATCCTCGTGTCGATTATTGTCCTTGTCTTTCTCGGCAATTTACGGACTAGCGCGATAGTGACAAGTGCCATTCCAATCGGTATCCTGATTGCGTTGATTACCATGAAAAATATTCATTTGTCAGCGAATCTTATGTCTTTAGGCGGTATTGCCATTGGTATCGGGGTCATGACCGATGCGGCCATTGTAATGGTGGAAAACGTCTTTCGTCACTTGGCCGAGGACGGCGGTCGCCGGAATATTATCGATGTGACCTTGGAAGCCGCCAAAGAAGTAGCTGTTCCGATTTTCTTTTCCATTACGATTATCATTGTTACTTTCTTGCCGGTATTTACCATGACCGGTACGGAAGGCAAAATGTACACTCCCATGGCCTTTGCCAAAACCTTCGCCATGACAGGATCACTTATCCTGGCCTTTACGCTGGTACCTGTGCTGTGCACTGTACTACTTAAAGGCAAAATACAAGAAAAGGATACTTGGGTTGTGGCAAAGCTGCACCAACTCTATGTGCCGATCCTCAACACTGTCCTTAAATATCGCAAGACGACGCTTATTGTTGCCTTAGTCGTCATGATCTCTGGGTTTTCCATACTACCGTTTATCGGTACCACCTTTATGCCGTCATTGGATGAAGGGACAATTTTGATTATGCCGACGATGCTGCCCAGCGTATCGCTGACTCAAGCTGTGGAAGCGGCTAAAACCATGGACAAAATCATCATGCAAATACCAGAAGTAGACATGTCGGTTGGTAAAGTTGGCCGGGCAGAATCAGCGATGGACCCGGCGCCTGTTAATATGATTGAGACGGTGGTTACTTTAAAACCGAAAGAACAGTGGCGGCCCGGTATGACGAAAGATGATATCGAAAAAGAGATGATGGACAAATTGGCCAATATTCCTGGTCTGAATTTGGCTTCGACCCAGCCCATTGCCGGACGATTATCCATGTTGACCACCGGCGTACGGACTGATCTGGGGATTAAGCTCTATGGCGAAGATCTAAAAGTACTGCAGCAAAAAGCCATGGATATCGAAGATGCGTTAGGAGCGGTGCCGGGAGTCAGCGATCTCTATGCCGAGCGGGTATTTGGCGCTCCGTACTTAGAAATCCATGTTGACCGGGAGAAAGCAGCCCGGTATGGTCTCAACATTAATGATGTGGAAGATGCTGTGGAAACGGCAGTAGGTGGTAAGGCGGCCAGTACGACTATTGAAGGGCGCAAACGTTTCGATATACTGGTGCGCTATAACCGGGCGAACCGGGAGAGTATAGACGCTATGCAGAATATACTCATTCCCGCAAGCGGCGGCTCTGCCAAAAACAGCAGCGGTGGTATGGGCGGAGGCGGCATGGGTGGAGCAGTTGCCAGTGCTGCTGCCGGCCCGGCTGCCGGTGCGTATGTTCCTCTGGGGGCAGTCGCCCAATTTCAGGTTGTTGACGGTCCTTCCATGATTAGCAGTGAAAATGGCATTTACCGGATTGTTATCCAGATGAATACCAAGGGTAGGGATGTGGTTAGTTTTGTTGATGAAGCGAATAAAGTGATTAAGGAAAAGGTGGATTTGCCGCCCGGATATTCGCTTAAATGGACTGGGCAATACGAAAACCAGCAGCGGGCGAAAAACCGGTTGGCACTTGTGGTACCGGCGGTTATCGTGCTTACCTTCTTCCTGTTATATATGGCTTTCAATTCAGCCAGTGATGCTTTACTGATATTACTGAATGTTCCTTTCTCCCTGGTAGGCGGTATTGTGGCCATTTATGCCGCCCATATCTACCTGACTGTAGCGGCGGCTGTCGGTTTTATCGCTCTCTTTGGCATCGCCGTGCAAAACGGGGTTATCATGGTGACTTATATCAAAAAGCTGCGCGAAGAAAAACCGTTGCACGAAGCGGTTGTTGAAGGCGCCAGCGCCCGTTTGCGGCCGGTTATGATGACCGCATTGGTAGCCAGCTTAGGACTCTTCCCGCTTATTTACTCAAATGGTACCGGTGCCGAGGTGCAGCGGCCGATGGCCACCGTGGTGGTGGGCGGCTTGGTGACAGCAACGATTCTGACACTTTTTGTACTACCTTGTATTTACCAGGTGTGGAATGAGTGGCTGGAGCGCCGGCAAAACTCTGCGGTAGCCGGCAGCAATATCATTGATAATAAATAACAATAAATTTTTAGGAGGATGTACAAATGACAAAGAAAAGTAAATTGGCAGCAGGAATTATGGTTATGACGGTGGCGGTATCTTTGGTTGCGGGCTGCGGCTCCAACGAAAAACAGGCTGCGCAGCAACCGGCGGCGCAGCAGGCATCCGGAGATATGAAGGGACATGACATGGGCAATATGAATATGAACATGAATATGCCCAAAGGAGATCCGATGCCGCTGGTAAAAGATGTGGATAAAGAGCTGCAAGATATTCTAAAACAGGTTAAAGCCGGTCAAACGATGGATGCGCAACAAACAGCCGGAATGTTGGCAGGCACTGTCGAGAAAATTATCCCGCATATGATGGATGAGGGCTTAAAAACCAATTTACGGAAAGCGGCAACTGATATTAAAGATAGTGTAAATTCCGGTAAAGCTGATCCGGGAGCAATCGAAGGCAAAGTGAAAGTAATGCAGGATATTATGAAACAAGTAACCACCGACGTGCAAAGCATGCACCATTAATCGTTCGGGACGGAGAGGTGCGGCTGATGAAAAAGTGGATAATTACCCTGCTTGCCGGGGTATTGCTTAGTGGCACAGCAGTTGTTCAGGCGGCGCCAGCCTCCGGGTACAGTCAGTTTATGCAGTCACTTGATTCTATTATGGCGGGGGCAACAATGCCGGTGGCTGATGAGCAGCTTATTGCGGCCCGGACGGGTTTTCAGCCGAGCGGGCAGGCTGCCCAAGTGTTGGCAGTAGCCAGGGATATGCTTGGTCAGCCGGTAGTCTGGGGGGAGCTTCGCCGGCGCAAGGTTTTGATTGTTCCGGTTTGGTGCAGTATGTATACAGGCAGGCCGGGATAAGTTTACCGCGTACAGCGGATTTACAGTTCCTGGTCGGGAGGACGGTGGCGCCATCCTCCCTCCAGGCGGGAGACTTGGTATATTTCACGACTTATGAGCCAGGAGCGTCCCATGTGGGGATTTATATCGGCAGAGACAAGTTTATTCACACATCTTTCTCGCAAGGGATAGTGGCTATCGGTGATATGAATGACAGCTATTTCGTCAAACGTTATTATGGTGCCAAACGAGTATTATAAAAAAAGCGCAGGCAATCTTTTGGTTGCCTGCTGCTTTTTTCGCCATCTTCAAATAAACTACTTCTTGCTTGACAATTGCTTAATCTGTTCTTGTAATTCCTTTATTTGCTTTTTCATATCATTCATTTCTTTCTCTTTCTGCTGGTCTTCTTTCTTCTCTTTTTCTTTTTGTTGTTTTTCTTTCTGCTGATCTTCCTTTTTTCTTAATGCTTCTTCCTGAGCGGCTACTGTTGTCATTAAAGAGCCCACTGCCGAAAGAAAATTGCCCAATACATTTATTTGTTGAAGGTTTAATACCTCGGAGAATGCCTCAGTAACAAGAGCTGCTAATATATTAAGTTCTTCAGGGGACAACTCAAAAAAAAGCATTCGACTTTCCATCGTGCTCCCCATTTCCTAATATTATACAAAAGAGTTATATTGCAATGATCCAAGCTGATTTTAATACAATTCTATATTTAAGATTAATGGAAATATATGCTGATGTGCTATTATAAATTCAGTATGCTATTATATATCATCTGTCTTATTGCTAGTCATTTGCAAAGAAAGTAAAAGTCGCCGGTTTGGCGACTTTTACTTTCTTTATTGAAAAATTACTTCCCTACTGACTACCTAAAGCCAGAAGCTGTTTATAGAATAATATTCCCTCAACTTTTACAGTAACGGTTTTAAACACATTTGCTACAGAATCTGGATAATAAATTTCGATACCATCAATTACATTTTTCACGTAAACATTGACATCGAAGGGACTTACACCCAGCTTTACGTACGGGTATATTCCTCCGCCTACGCTGCACCCGCAACTCGCACCGTCTCGTTTGCCAACTCCAAGGGTAATCGCTTTATCAGGACTTTTCTTAATAATATAGTTGCGCGCTGACTCCTCAAGGTTAATTTTCATAAAGCATACCTCACTTTCATTAAACCTCTTCTTGTATTAATTATAATTAAAGAATGTGAATCTTTAGTGAATGACCAATGAATTTCTTGTGTTTTTCGATTGATTTAATATCTTCTTCACAAATAGTTGCTATAATGAAGATGAAAAGATATATGGGCCATAAGAAAAGGGCACTGGAGGACATGAGGTGTGGTGAATGAAAGTATTAGTCGTAGATGATGATGAAAAGATTATCAAGGTGTTGGCTGCCTATCTGGAAAAAGAGGGGTATACGGTAGAGACAGCTAGGGAGGGCTGGGAAGCTGTAGGTAAGACGCGGCAGACGCAGCCCGATATCGTACTGCTTGATGTAATGCTGCCCGGACTTGATGGCTGGGAAGTATTGAAAGAAATCCGGCGAGACAATGATGTGCCGATTATCATGCTTACTGCCCGCGATGCTGAAACTGACCGGGTAATTGGGCTGGAGATCGGGGCTGACGACTATGTGACTAAGCCCTTTAGCCCGCGGGAAGTTATTGCCCGGATACGGGCTATTTTCCGGCGGATAAAGCCTGGAGAGCATCGGGACAAGGGGAAGAGTGAACTTAGATTTGGTGATATTATTTTCCGGCAGCATGATCACACTTTAATCGTTCAAGGGAATCCGGTGGAGTTGACGCCTACCGAATTTAAGCTGCTGGAACTATTTCTGACCCATCCCGGTCAAGTTTTTTCCCGGTTGCAGTTGATTGAGAATATCCAGGATTATTCCTTTGAAGGCTATGAACGGACAGTGGATTCCCATATCAAGAACCTACGCAAAAAGCTGGGAGATTCCTTTGGTGAGCCCCGGTATATTAAAACCGTCTATGGTGTGGGATATAAGTTGGCAGGTGAGCAGCATGCGTAGTCTTCTTGTCCGGGTGACAGTTACTTTATTTTTGACAATGGCAGTCACAGTGGTTGGGGTGCTGCTGGTCGTCAATTATCAGGTAACCGAACATTTTACACAATATCTGCATATGAGCGGAATGCATGGCATGATGATGAATCGTGGTAACATGGCGGCCATGATGGGATTGCCGGAGAACCAATTTTTGGTTTCCTTAAAACAATCGCTGCTGGCTGTTGCCGGCGGGATGATGCTGGTAGGTGCCGGAGTCAGCTATTATCTGGCTCGTAGTATTGCTATTCCGGTAATCAGCCTGAACCGAGGGGTTAACGCGGTGACAGCAGGAGACCTAAATATTGAAGTGATGGTGGACAGACAGGACGAAGTTGGACAACTGGCTTCGTCATTTAACGCGATGACGGCCAAGCTAAAATCAAATACTGTCCTTCGCCAACGTTTTCTGGCCGGTGTGGCTCACGAACTTAAGACCCCACTGACCATACTAAAGGCCAACCTGGAAGGAATCACCGATGGTGTCATTACTCCAGATACCCAGCAAATAAATTCCCTGACTGAGGAAGTGGACAGACTGACGAAAATGGTCGGCGAACTCAGGGATCTGTCCTTATTAGAGGCAGGACAAATGCAACCGGAATTTACTCTTTCAGATATAAACCAACTTTTAAACCAGGTAGTGGTGAAAAGTAAGCCATTAGCCGGCGAAAAAAACATCGGTCTGCGTCTGGAGGCAATTAATATATTGCCGTCAATTTTGGCTGATGCCGCCATGGTCAGCCAAATGGTATATAACCTTGTCATAAATGCCATCAAATATACTCCTGCTGGCGGACAAGTTATCGTAACGACAGATATCCAAGATGGCATGGTCAAAATTATGGTGACTGATACCGGAATAGGAATTGCGGTTGATGATATAGAACATGTTTTTGATTATTTTTATCGTGTAGACCCAGCCCGGGCAAAAGCCAGTGGTGGGACCGGCCTGGGATTAGCCATTGTCAAACAAATGGCGCTGGCCCATGGCGGGCAGGTCAAGGTTGAAAGCGTAATAGGTCAAGGAAGCAAATTTACTGTATTACTGCCGCTAAAATTACATGAAAAATTCATGGTTTCTCCATAAAAACTCCATAATGTTAGGCTATACTATGACTAACACAAGGGAGGTGTATAGAATATGATGATGGGATATGGTTTCAATGGTTTCTCCAGTTGGCTGGGAATGGGCTTTGGGATTATCAGTCATCTTGCTTTTACCGCGCTGATCATTATGGCGGCAATCTGGATGTATAAAACTGTCTTTCGGGGGGAATGCCGCAGTGATCGTGGGACTGACGCCATGGAGATATTGAAGCAGCGCTACGCCAAAGGGGAAATTACCAGTGATGAGTATCAACGCATAAAAAAAGAACTGGAATAAAATCACACAAGTTATTCATAATGGCTCCATAATTTCTCCACAATAATACAGTACAATGAAGATAAATAGAAATCAGGAGGGAAAAAC
>JAEYSJ010000385.1 GCA_023434855.1 Bacillota bacterium
CTCCAACGTACAACCCGGTACGCCTCCGCTCCGGTCCTCGTCACGCCTAGCATATGGCGATTTCTAAGCAGTTCGAGGCATTAGATAACCCGAAAATAGTTACTCATATTTAATAAAAAAATGAGGCTGACTTAAGGAGGTATGAATATGTTAAAACAATTTATAGTTCCGGTTATTGCCGGGCAAAATTTATCCCGGGAGGAGGCGCGCGAGGCTATGCAGGTTATTATGTCGGGTCAGGCCAGTGAGGCACAGATTGGCGCTTTTTTGACTGCCTTACGTATGAAAGGTGAGGTAAGTGCTGAAGTTACGGGCTTCGCTGATACCATGCGGGCCCATGCGGCTCCGATATCCTGTCGGCGCAGCCATTTAATTGATACCTGCGGCACTGGCGGCGACGGTAAAGGCACATTTAACATTTCTACCACAGTTGCCTTTGTGCTGGCAGGGGCAGGGCTTTCCGTTGCTAAACACGGGAACCGGGGGGTATCCAGTTCCTGTGGCAGTGCTGACCTATTGGCTGAATTGGGTATTAATATAGATCTCCCGTCCCATGCAGTAGCCAAAGCAATTGATGAAGTAGGGGTGGGATTTCTGTATGCACCTTTGTTTCACGGTGCCATGAAACATGCAGCCAAGCCCCGTCGCGAGTTAGGATTTCGCACAGTTTTCAATATTTTGGGACCTTTGACCAATCCGGCTAAGGCTGAATGCCAACTGATGGGAGTTTATGATAGTTCTTTAACTTGTAAGGTAGCCGAAGCTATGCTTGCTCTTGGCGTAAGGCGCGCCATGGTGGTGCATAGTCTGGATGGCCTGGATGAAATTTCTACCGCAGCGCCGACTTTGGTATCTGAAGTGCGGGACGGAGAAGTTAAAAGTTATCAGCTTGATCCAGCTGACTTTGGATTTAAAAAAGCGCCTGCTGACGCTTATTTAGGGGGCACACCGGCAGAAAACGCCATAATAACAAGGGAAATATTGCAGGGCGCAAGCGGAGCCAAACGAGATATTGTGCTGGTAAATGCCGCTGCCGCTTTAGTGGTAGGTGGAATGGCGGGAGATTTTAACGAAGGAATACAGCTTGCCATAACAAGCATCGACAGCGGGGTGGCTCTGAATAAACTGGAGGAATTAAAGAGGTTTAGCAATAGCTTTGAGGGGGAATCATTATTATCATAAAAATTTGCGGTATTACTTCACTTGATGCAGCCGAGGTGGCGGCCGAAAGTGGAGCTGATTATATTGGTTTCGTGTTTGCTCCCAGTAAGCGGCGGATCAATCCTGAAGCGGCCCGTTCAATAGCTGGTGCAGTGCCTAATGTCGGTAAAGTAGGTGTGTTTGTCAATACACCGTTAACAGAGGTACAGGATATCGCCCGGCAGTGCGGTCTGGATCTCATCCAGCTTTCCGGCGACGAACCGCCTGACTATTGCGCATGTCTTAATTTTCCGGTTATTAAGGCAGCAAGAGTTGCCGAAACAAAGATTATTCCCGATATTACGAACTATCAAGTTTCCTGGCTGCTATTAGACGCCTATCGACCGGGAAGTTATGGTGGTACAGGTCAGACCTTTAACTGGCAGCTGGCAGCAGATATTATCAAGGCCGGACCAACTGCGCCGGTAATAGTGGCAGGTGGTCTTAACCCGGAAAATGTGGGTGAAGCAATTAGACTAATCAGACCACAGGGCGTAGACGTATCAGGTGGTGTGGAAACAGACGGCAAGAAAGATCTGGATAAAATTGTCCAGTTTATAAAAAATGCCAGGCTGGCAGAGGGAAGGTTGGCAGATGCTTAAGGCGATTGTACAGGAAAAATATAGAGAAGTTGCCGGTGCTAAAACACTGAAGCCATTGGAATCGTTTATCAAAGAACTTCGGCCGGGAAAGCATCGTTTCCGGCAGTCCTTGGCCGCGGCCAGCTGGGCTTTAATTGCCGAATGCAAACTGGCATCTCCTGTTAAAGGTATTTTCCGGCAGGGGCGCAAGGTTGGTGAATTAGCAGCAATTTATGCGGCAAATGGCGCTACTGCATTATCGGTACTGACAGATAAGCACTTTTGCGGCAGTTTGGACGATATCACCGCAGCAAGGTCGGTATGTTGTTTGCCTGTGCTGCGTAAAGATTTTATTATAGATCCTTATCAAATATATGAGGCAAGGTTAGTGCAGGCAGATGCCGTATTGCTTATTGCTGCAATTCTGTCTGACGACGAATTGCAGCAATACCTTGATATCGCCCATGAACTGGGGATGGATTGTCTGGTGGAAACACATACTTTGGCCGAATTAAAAAGGGTGTTGACAACATCTGCTTATGTTGTCGGTATCAATAACCGTGATTTGCAGACATTTACAACCGATATTAGTACTACGCGTGAATTATTGCCCTATTGTAATGGTGAACGTTTGGTTATCAGTGAGAGTGGTGTGCGTTCTGCCGCCGACGCGTTGAAGCTGAAAATGTGGGGCGCCAAAGGTATCCTGGTTGGCGAGGGGCTGGTAACCTCACCGGATATTGCTGCCAAAACGCAAGAACTGTTACTGCAAAATGGCTAGGAGTTTGTTGCAAAAGTCATTTTACTGCCAGCCCGTCCACAATATATCTACATTTATCTAACGATAAACCCTATATATTGTGGACATTTTGGATGATTCAAGGGTTTTGCAACAATCTCCTAGGAGGGGATGCAAATGGCGCAGGTCAAAGTGTATGGAATTAAAGAGAGGCTTAATCCAATTAAGCAATATCTGTCAGACATCATTCATTCCTGTGTAATGGAGGCATTTAAATATCCTGCTGACAAGAAATTTCACCGTTTTATTGCATTAAACAAAGAAGAATTTTACTACCCTGAGGATCGTACGGAAAACTACCTGATAATTGAGATCAGTATATTTGAAGGCCGTTCTATTGAAGCCAAGAAAGAATTAATCAGATTACTGTTTGATAAAATAAGCGGCGGGTTAAATATTGCAACTAATGACATTGAGATTACTATTTTTGAAACTCCCAAACACAATTGGGGTATCAGAGGAGTACCTGGAGACGAAGTAAGCTTAAATTATACGGTTGAAGTTTGACAGGGAAGGATAGGGAAAAATTAGGAGGAATTAATTATGCCAAATAAAAATGGACGTTTCGGCAAGTTTGGCGGGCGATTTGTACCTGAGACGGTAATGCCTGCTTTGGAAGAAGTGGAAAAGAACTATTTGCAGTTAAAAAATGATCCGGCATTTCAACAGGAATTTGCTTTATATCTGAAAGAATACGCTGGACGACAGTCGATGCTGTATCATGCCAAACGGCTGACAGCACATTATGGCAAGGCCAATATTTATCTAAAAAGAGAAGATCTGAACCATACCGGCTCCCACAAAATCAACAATACCTTGGGGCAGATTTTACTGGCCCGGCATATGGGCAAAAAACGGGTGATTGCCGAAACAGGTGCCGGCCAGCACGGTGTGGCTACGGCTACCGTAGCAGCGCTGTTTGGCATGAAGTGCTGCGTGTATATGGGGAAAGAAGATGTGGAACGCCAGGCACTTAACGTATTTCGCATGAGGCTGATGGGGTCTGAAGTAGTAGCGGTGGAAAGCGGCACAGGTACCTTGAAGGATGCTACTACCGAAGCTTTTCGCGATTGGGTTACTAATATTCAAGATACCCATTATATCATTGGATCAGTAATGGGACCGCATCCTTACCCCATGATGGTGCGAGATTTTCAGTCTGTTATCGGACAGGAAGTAAGGGAACAGATGCAGGAAAAGACAGGCAGGCTGCCTGATTATGTTTTGGCTTGTGTAGGCGGCGGCAGCAACGCTATGGGTATATTTTATCCTTTTCATCAGGAACCGTCAGTGCAAAAAATCGGCGTGGAAGCTGCCGGCAAAGGTGTAGCAACAGGTGAACATGCGGCAACTCTTACTGCAGGCCGGCCGGGAGTTTTGCACGGGATGGTCAGTTATTTACTGCAAACTGACGACGGGCAGGTCATTCCTCCCTATTCTGTTTCAGCAGGACTAGATTATCCGGGGGTAGGTCCGGAGCATTCCTATTTTAAGGATGCAGGCATCGCCAAGTATTATTCTGTTACCGATGATGAGGCACTGAATGCGTTTAGATTATTGGCTGAATTGGAAGGCATTATTCCGGCGTTGGAGAGCTCGCATGCTTTGGCTTATCTTGAATATTTAATGCCGGCGACCAAGGCGGATGAAAATATTGTTGTCTGTTTATCAGGGCGGGGCGATAAAGACGTCCAAATGGTGGCAGGCATATTGGAGGGGAAATCATGTCACAATTAAGAGATAAATTGCAGACTTTGAAAAATAGCGGCAAAACAGGATTGATCGTATATATTACCGGTGGCTATCCTGATATGGCTGCTACTGTTCAAGCAGTGTTAGCAGCGGAAAAAGCGGGTGCGGACATTGTGGAAATAGGTATTCCTTTTTCCGACCCCATGGCCGACGGTCCGGTAATTCAAAAGGCCGCGGTGGAGGCTTTGAAGGCAGGCGCATCAACAGCAGGTATTTTGGCTGCCATTAAGGAAATACGCCGCACTTCCGGAATTCCGCTGGCGATTATGACTTATTTCAATCCGGTAATGCAGTACGGCACCAATAGTTTTGCGAAAGCGGCTAAAGAGGCAGGCGTAAATGCCCTTATTGTTCCTGATTTGTCATTTGAAGAGTATGGCGAGGTAGCAGCAGACTTTCAGGAAAACGGACTGGATTTTATCCAGTTTATCGCTCCGACTACTACAGAAAAACGCTTACAGGCAATATGCCGGCAGGCTGCCGGTTTTGTCTACTGCATTTCCAATACCGGGGTAACGGGAGCGCGGGAAGTGGATTACAGCAAACTTGCGCCGCTAATTAATCTAGTAAAAGAACAGACAGATGTGCCTGTTGCAATAGGGTTTGGCATTGCTTCACCGGCAGCGGCCCGCAGTGCGGGTAGCTATGCTGATGCGGTTATTGTTGGCAGTGCGGTAATGGGGAAATTTATGGATGGCGGTATAGAAGAAATGTCATCATTTATTAACCATTTGCGCGTATCCTTGGATAAGGAGTGAACAATATGCCGATACATCCTACACGGGAAGAATTTTACCGGTTGGCTAAGCAGTATAACGTAATTCCAATATATGAAGAAATAACAACAGACTTGGAAACGCCGGTATCACTATATTATAAACTTGTCGGTGACGATGTAGGTTTTATGCTGGAAAGTGCAGAGACTGGCAAGAACTTCGGCCGCTATTCCTTTATCGGGACTGAGCCTTTTGGCACTTTTGTAGCCCGGCGGGACGGGGTGGAAGTCACGCTGGACGGCAGCATACGAAGAATTGCCGACCGGCCCTTTACTGTATTGAAGTCGCTGTTAGCGGAGTTTAAGACTGCGCCGGCAGATGAATTGCCGCTGATCGCCGGCGGAGCAGTAGGCTATTTTGCCTATGACATAATTGGGACTTTCGAACGGGTTCGCGGCCATGTAATACCTGATGATCTATTACTCAGTGAGCTGCTGTTTTGCCGGCAAATTATCGTTATGGACCATTTAACCCATACCAGTCGCTTGGTGGTGGCAGCCCGTCCAACGGACGGGGTTGATGCCGGTCTTGTATATGATGAGGCGGTAAAGCTTATAACAAGAATGAAGGAACAGATCAGGCACAATACGAACGATCCAAATGATGCGGGTTTGGCAATAGCAGATTCCGGGCAGGTAACTGCTAATATGACTGAAGACCAATATACTTCCCTTGTAGAAAAAGCCAAAGAGCATATCAGGGCAGGCGACATTTTTCAGGTGGTGTTATCGCAGCGTTTGACCGCACCACTTGCCAATCATCCCTTCACATTATACCGGCGGCTTAGGCGGGTAAATCCGTCACCATATATGTTTTATCTTAATTTCGGTTCGCGCCAGGTCATTGGAGCCTCTCCGGAAATGCTGGTAAAATTGTCTCATGGTCATGTCACTACCCGGCCGATTGCCGGCACTCGTCCCCGTGGGAGGGATGAGGCAGAAGATTCCCGGCTGGCAGAAGAACTGTTGGCAGATAGTAAAGAATGTGCTGAACATACCATGCTGGTTGATTTGGGGCGGAATGATCTTGGCCGGGTA
>JAEYSJ010000389.1 GCA_023434855.1 Bacillota bacterium
GCATGATAGGTGCCATAGGCATCGCTGGCCAGAAGCCGGTAAATCGCCCGGGCAAGATCCACTGTCGAGGTAGGGGTTCCAACCTGATCATGAACAACACGTAGAGTATCATTTTCATTAGCCAACCGCAGCATTGTGCGGACAAAATTATTGCCATCCCCATATAGCCAAGCTGTACGCATGATATAGTGACGTCCGAGAATATGGCGTACCATTTCCTCGCCTTGCCATTTGGTACGGCCATATACTGTTTCAGGATTAACCTGATCAAATTCGCTATATGATGCATTGTTTTTGCCATCAAATACGTAATCAGTACTTATATATACCATACGAGCCCCTATTTCCAGACAGCCGGCAGCAATATTCTGTGCCCCCAGGACATTCACACGGAACGCCCCGTCAACATCGGACTCAGCGCCGTCGACATTGGTATAAGCCGCACAGTGGATTACCGCCTGCGGTTTTACATCCCGTAAAAATGCCATAACCGACTTACCATTAATAATATTAAGAGTATCAAGGTCAGTCAACACCAACTCATGATCCCTGCCTTGTCTTACAATCTCTCTGCCAAGCTGGCCATTAGCGCCAGTTACTAAAATCCTCATATAATATAATGCCACCTCTTCCTGCTGCAATGATCAATCAAACTTAGGCAAACTCTGTGTTAAATGTCTTTAAGCCGCAGATACTCTTTATCCATACTGAAAAGATTATTACTTGCGGAGAAATGTTAAGTTTTGTACCGCTTCCAATCATTATTTTACCTTTATATTTAAAAGAAAATATACCAATTTAATAATTGATATTCTTTTTAATAAATCCCAACGCTGTTGCATATTTAATTTTCTTATTGCATTACTAAGATATCTACCAGAAAGTAGCCAACCGATACGCATCCGTAGCAAAACAGATTTTTTTAATTGAGCATAATAAGCTGGATGTTCTTTAACTAAATTCCATTCTAACCTTAATTTTTTTCGAGCAATATCTAGGAACAATGTTTCCAAAAATAAAGACGGAATCTCGAGAAATTGTGGCTTTACAATACGTTTGTTAGGTACTGACATTCCGAATAGTTTAGCCAAAAATACTCTTATGTATAAAGCCTTTCTTTTATATTGAACTACCCCGACTCGAGTTTGAGATTCTATAACCTTTGTAATCGATATGGGAATAATATCAATTACTGCCTTGTCAAAAATCAGCTTTGCTATCTTGGATCGTGTAATTACCATTGACATACCTGAGATGTTAGTGTCATGTTCATATTCTGGTAACCATGCATCCATAAATACTACATCGGCACATTCAGCAAATATATCATCACAAAATTCGCAAGATCTTTGAGTAAATAGTTTGTTTCCATGAGCTAATCCCAGATCATTAACAAAAAAATATTTTATTTTCGTATTATCACTGTACGTATACTCAACATTATAATTGCTCTGTTTACATTCGGCATCTTTAACCCTGAACTTGATATTACAAATATTAGCTGACTTATTAGCCCCCATAGCAACAAAATCAACCAATGCTTTTGCTGGCAAATGCCCACAAACTAAACCGACAGCAAAAGAAATATTTTCTTTAAGAACCTTGTCATAATTACTGGCTAACCTTATTGCTTTGATAAAACATGGAAGCCCCACAATTGCATACCTTTTTTTGCTTTCTTTAATTTTTTGCAGTATTTGCGACATCTCAACAGCATAATATGCAGAACCTGAGCAACTTCGCAAATCTTTTACATTTTCTACTATTTTGTACTCTAGTAAACTATCCTTGGAAATTCCTCTCCCCACGCATGCAACAGCGTCGACAATTTTATTGACAAGCAAGTATTCGAGAAACCATGTAGCAAGACCACCTGATGCACTAGTAAAACGATGTGCATTTGAATAACCGATATATGAATCCAGGAAGAATCCACATTGTGGTAAATGTTGAATTCTTTCAATCTTTTCAAAAAGTGTTTTAGATATCTCATCTTCACCCAAATTCTCAGGATTGAACGGACATACTTTTAAACAGTTTCCACATGATATACATCTTCCAGCGAGATGTGGCCGAAATTCACCAAAGTCGTTATCCTTCATCTCAATACAATTAACTGGGCAAATAGCGACACATGTACCGCACCCACTACATAGATTATTATTTTGGTGCAAATGAATAGTGTTCATATAGATACCAACTTTTCTTTTTTAAGTAATAAGCAAATCGTTGTCATAGCTCTTTTCCTCTCTTCACCGGTTAACAACACAAAGAAAGTAAATGCTAAATACATTATTGATATTACAAAGCTACTAAAAATGAACTTATTCCATGTATCAATCTGAAAAAATGCTTGTCCAACAAATCCAGATATAATAATCAAAGTTGATGCAATTATAGGAAACATTATCCCTTTTAAAAAAATCATCTTCTTCTGTCCTGTAATATGAGAACAATATAGCGGAGTAAAAATAAGATTTTTTATAGTAAGTACAATTGCTCCGGCACCGGCAATACCGTAAGCGCCAAAACCCATCATACCTGATAACAGATAAGCTAAACAAAAATTGCCTATACCCATAATAAAGGTTACAATAGCCGGAAACTTTACCTTATCAGCGGCTAGTTGAACACTCATTAGAATCGAACTAGGTAAATTAACTGCTAGGTGTATGGTCATTAATGATAAAAGCCAATTATATTGGCCAAAACTTGGGCTTAGCCATAATGATAATAACGGTCCACTCATACTACATACTAAACCGATTGGAAGACTTAAAAAGAGACCAAAAAATTTAACAGAACTATTAACATATGTTGATAATGTCTCAATATTTTTCTCTGCATAATGTGCAACTACTGTTGGTACAAACATTGGCACAATTGAATCAGAAAATGTTCTAAGTAACATAGGCCACTGGAGAACAGCGGAATATTCTCCTGTAAGATGGGGGCCAAGATTCCAGTTTGCAACTATTAAGTCTATCTGTAAAAACAACATAGAACCCACTAGGTTAAAAGATACCCATGCGCCGGAAAAAAGCAACTTTTTTAATTTAACAACATTACATTTTGGCACAATACGTATCTCTGGCATGATACGCTTAAAAACATAAATCGATGTTATCAAAGATAAAAAAACAGTAATCAAATTTGTAAAGCTTACCATCCAGATATGAGGCATAAAAAACTTTAATAGTGAAAAAATCAAAAGGGATTTTACTATATTGTTAACTGTATTAAAGAGATTGAGTATATATAATTTATTTGTACAAAAAGGTGCTGTGTCAAATGTAACTTTAATTGTATTAAATAAAAAGATACCGCCCAAAAGCATGAAAGTCCAACGTACATCTGTAATCAATTCAGTTGGAATTACAAAAATTTGGTCTATTAATATAGCGCCTATAATAATTGGAATAATTAGCACAATTGTCATAATTATCGCTGTAAATAACGATGTATTAAAATATTCCTTTGCATCATCAATTTTTCCGGTTTTATACTCAATTGTAAAGTAACGACTTATCATGGAATTAAGTGCCATAGTAATTACTATCATATAGTTAATAAGTTGCTGTGAAAGTGGTATAAAACCATATGCCTCCGGCCCGAGTTGTTTTATCATAAAAGGGACAAGTAGCAACGAAATAATTGTCGATATTGATATATATACAAAATTTGTTGATAAGTTTAAAATTTGCCGATTATCCATATATTGTGAACTCTCTTTTCATTAATATGCAACATTTACCTGTGATTAACTATTTATAGCATTCTTTATATAGCTTATTGACTCTGTTTTCAGCTTATGAATTCGGTCATCCAGAAAGTTATCATCGTAACCATTCATAATACATTCAATCCTGCTGTTTTCTTTATTCCATATCCTTCCCCCAATGCCTAATTCATGAAGAATATCATTGATTTTATTACCTTTTTGACAGTTATCAATAACTAGAAACGGTTTATGGTTTTTTATCGAAAATATGACACCATGGTAAGAATTTGTTACCACATATGCAGCGTTTCTAAAGTATCCATGCCATTGGCTGTGTCTCATATTTTTTTTGCAAAAATCAGCTAATGGTGTCGTATTTGCTAAAGCAATAAATAACATACCATTGTCATGCGCGAATTTTGCCATTTCTGAAAAATAGTATTCATCGACTGTTTTTCCTAAAATATAAGATAAAAGGTATGGCCTATTCTTAATACATTTGTCTATTTCTACTTCAAATCCATCATATAAAAATGTAGGATCAAGAACTATTGGTGTGTCTATACCCATATTAGAATACATAATATTTCGCGAATTTATATCCCTCACTGAAATGTGAGATATACGTTTTATTGAATCTTTTATATCCTTGGGAAGAATAGTATTATTAGGCATTTCTCCAAAACTTGGCGCATATGTTATTAGTCTTGTTTTATTAATACCTAAACCAAAATATGCGGGATGAAAAGTCGAATTCTTTAAGTTAAATATTTCATCGCTGCCAAGTATAATAGTGTCGAAACCTAAATTGTCAACATTTCCGATGTTATAAATATTAGTACTCAGTTGTATTGAACTAAGATGTTTTTGAAATCGGATTATATCAATTAAATTATTAAATGAAGATAAAGGCCGTTTACTTACTAACGGTCTTAGATGTAAAAAAAGCTTAGATAGTGGGAAGTAATTAATTATTTCGCAATCATGCCCTAATTGGCGAATTATATTATATAATGCTACTGTTTGAGCACGAGCACCGTGATTTCTAACATAATGATAAGTAAGTATTCCTATTCTCATCTAATAACATCTCCCAAAAAATAAAGCTACTTTACTGTTCAATTATTTCTTCATAAATAGTCTTATACCGTGATACAATTACACTAGATGAAAACTTTTCTTTAATTAATTCGCTGTTTTTTTTCAATAGTTCTGGCTTATTTAAATTTTCGAATACCCATGTGATTCCTTTTGCGAGATCATTACTATCTCTATTTTTTGCAAGGTAACCATTTCGCTTGTGCTCAATAATGTCCTCTACACCTGAATTACTAAAACTAATGGCAGGTGTGCCACATATTATACTTTCGGCGAAGACCTGTCCGAAAGCTTCTTGTATTGACGGTCCCACAAAGATATTGGCAGCACTATATAAAAGATTAAGTTGTCTATCATTATCTATTGAACCATAATGTTTTACTCTGATTTTTCCATCTAATGTGATATTAGGGTTATTACCAAACGAAGTTAATAGTAATCTGTCTCCATATATTTTCTTAAGGCTATCAAGAGTACTATAGAAATAATCCATACCTTTAATGCCGTATTTTAGATTACTAGCTCCGATAAGGATAATTTGATCATTCATCGGCAAGCCTAAAACATTTCGAGCTTGTTCTTTCGGAATAAACCCAAAAGTTCCATCAGGAATAATATTTGATATAACATTCACTTTTTTCTTTTGGAAAACAGAACTATTGCTTGCACATGAACTTAACCATCTACTAACCGCTACAAGATTTATGTTTGTATAATTAGAATACCGCTTTTTTAATGATTGTAAGTAAGTTGAAATATCTAATTTACGTTTACTATTTAACACTAGACATTTACCACATTTTCCTTGATAGTTATTGCAGCCAAGAGTATACACGCATCCTCCGGTAAAAGGCCACATATCATGGAATGTCCAAACAATTGGTTTACCAAGTCGAATGACTTTTTCAAACTCAGTTATTGAAAAGAAAGAGGTATGTATTGGGCAGTGTATATGTATTACATCTGCATTAAATAGATAACTGCTGTCAAACACATTGTCCGTCCCAAATAATCCTGTGTAAAACTGAACTTCTTTATTTTTTTGCGGATATAATATACGTGGAATACCAAAGTTAACATATGATACTAATTTGTCCAGAACTTTACGAAGTTGGTTGCGTTTGTTTTTTATTTGTACTACATCATTATCATCAGTCTGCTTATATTTGACTAACATACTTGACTGAAGCCCTCGTTGCCTCATACCGCAATGCAACCTATATGCAGCTTTGGAAGATCCATCTATACTATCGGAAACACTTATATGAACAATGTTCATGAGTTTTTCCTCCCAATTTGTACATTGTTTGTTTAAAAAATTCTGAAGCGTTAAATTTTTTTCTAAAGAGTAAAGTAAAAATTTTTTCCGACAATTCTATTGAAACTTTCTTGGTATTTCCGAAATTACACCATATATTTTCTCGATAATTGCTTCGCCAGGACTCCCTTTTCCCAATATCCTTTGGATATCGTTGCAGTGGTCCTGGACAAACAACCTGTCTCTGATATTTTGCCCGTCCCCATTTATCGTCATAGATAATAATGTATATCCTTATGTTTTTGTTACTGGGAACCTGCCTTTTGCTCTTTCCATGTCCTAGTAGTAGCATCAAAATATTTTCTAATCCCATTTTTACCCGAAAACTCTGTATTATCAGCAAAGTATAATGTATTTACTCCTTCTGATCCTTCAAAATCATTCTGTACTGTTAGTATTGTATCAATGTTATCTACACTTTTATCGCGTATTTGTGTTATACCTCCATCATTAATAACAGTACATGGCTCAGCCAATAGCACTTCTTTATAATGATCTCCAGGTGGAAGAGCGCTAGATATTTGGAAATTACCAAAATAGAAAAGCTGATCATTTGCCGATACTGGGTTACTATTATTAGCAGGAACACTAACACTTCCTAATAAAAAAAGTCCATCTTTGCTATAATTTAAAGGTGTGTCCTTTTGAAGGTCAACTAAAGCAAAAATGCGATACATAATACCTGGTTGGACTGAAATATCCCTACTTGCAGTATATTGGGATGCCGGTGTGGACAGATCACCAAAGACAATGCTGGGTATAATGGGCTGATCACCATTACCTTTAAGCTGTATAAAGTCAAAGGTTAGAAACAATTTTCCTTTAGGTAAACTATTTCCGGAAGCCCACAATTTTTTGTAGTTGGAACCATATTGCAACTTTCTATACAATACGTGGTTGATACCATAAACATCGTCAAAAATTTTTCCATTCGGAGAAGTATTTGTTGTATTATTGCTGGTATATCCGGTTACTTTACTTATATAATTATTGCAAGGTGTAGCATCGTTGGCACGGTACTTAATATTACCCTCCATATAGGGGGTGCTTTCTGTACGTAATTTGATAGAGCTGTCTTTCCTTATTGCCAATAGCTGCGGAAATGATATTGTTGTAGTTTTAGCTGTCACGATAAATTCGTTTTTACCGCCAACGTCGTAAATCGAATTTAGGTTATAGCCTAAACGACAAGTCACTTTGTTAGCAGTACCGTTAACAATTACCCGCCACACTGGAGAACCGCCAACCCCAAACAAATCAAAATCCAGTTCATTTCCGTTACCATCAATCTGTATCCAAGTTTTTGTATCATCATTTTGCTCTACCCTTACACCTGTTAACTTATTATTGTTAGAAATATACGCAGTTCCATTCTTTTGCTCAAAAGCGCCGCCTATCATATTCCAGCTGTTACCTTGACCTAATGATATTGTAGAAACGCTACAGGCTTGAAAGTTGCAGTTTGTTATGATTCCATTATTGCTCCACCCTACAGGTATGCCGTCTTCTGCCGTCTCCATGTTATATATTCCATAATTGCTGAATGTAAACATGCAGTTATCAAAGCGCGGGTAATGGGATTCGTTTGTTAATGATACTTCTTTGTCTAGCCATGTAAAGTGCACATTCTCAAATACTGCGTTTTGACAAAAAGCCAGGCGAACTCCTTTAGCTATTTTCTCACCCTGCGCCCCGCTAAATTTCATGTCCTTAAACTTTATGCCTCTATACGTAAAATTAGCATTAGAAGAAGGTTTAAAAGCCATATTGACTGTCACGATATATCCTGAATTGCTTTTACACCAAACTGTCGAAGCCCTGCCATCACCCTCAAAAACAATATCCTGAAATCCTTCACCTTTATCAGCATCTACATGAAGTGTGCCTGATATTAAATACTTGCCTCTTGGAGAATAGATTCGTAAAGGACGGTTGTCTTCGTGAGTACCGTATTTGGCAGAGTCAATAGCGGCTTGTATTGCTGCAGTATCGTCATTTGCCAGTATTGTATGATCTTGATCCGCATACCAAGCACCTTGGTAATAATAATTAGCGTTACCAATTGCTCCAAAATCTTTAATATTTACAAAACCAACGCTTTGTTTACCAGATTTCGCGCTAATTTCACTAAGAATATTGTCTTCGGAGACCGGTTTATCGGTAGTACTAATATCTTTCTTAGCTAATGCTGGGCCAACAAAAAGCATCGCCAGTGCCGTCCCAGTTACAATTACAAACCTCAATACATTTGACAAAGGTATTTCTCCTCCCTTCATTGCCAAATTGAGCTTGTTCTACAGTCATTTAAACTGTGGCAAATGCACCTCGGAAATATCCTTAAGACGTGGATATTTTTTATCCTTATCTGAAAGTTTTACATCATCTAAAGGCCACTTTATGCCGATATCCGGATCATTCCAAATAAGACCCACTTCATCCCCAGGTACGTAGAAATTTGTACATTTATATGTAAAATATACAATATCACTAACTACACAGAAGCCATGGCTAAATCCTGGTGGAATCCATAACTGACGATGATTTTCACCTGAAAGGAACACGCCTATCCATTGCCCAAAAGTTGGTGAACCTTTTCTTATATCAACTGCCACATCGAAAACTTCCCCTAATACAACGGATACTAATTTACCTTGTGCATGCGGGTGCTGATGGTGTAACCCCCTTAATACCCCATAGGTAGAAAAAGATAAGTTATCCTGAACAAATTGTTCATTAATACCAATACCCTCATAACGCAATTTTTGCCATGTTTCTTTAAAAAAACCACGTACATCGCCTAATACTTTTGGTTCAATTATTACAACACCCGGTAATTTTGTTTCAATAACCTTAATAATTATCACTCCTAAACTATGTAATTTTATGCAAAATATGCCTTAGCAACAAAAGTTAAACTTTATTCTCCTGCTAATCTCAGGAGATATTTACCATATCCATTTTTTTTCATAACATCTCCCAAAGCGATAAGATCATTTTTTGATATATACCCCATGCGATAAGCGATTTCTTCAGGGCATGCGACCATTAGCCCCTGCCGCTCCTGAATGGTTGAGATATAATTGGCTGCCTGAAACAAAGAATCGTGTGTACCTGTATCTAACCAGGCATAGCCGCGCCCTAACGTTTCCACCCTAAGTGTATTTTGTTCTAAATAGAAATGATTCAGATCGGTAATCTCCAATTCTCCACGTGCTGATGGCTTAATGGCTTTGGCGAACTCAACCACCTGCCGATCATAAAAATAGAGTCCTGTCACTGCATAATGTGATTTTGGCTGAGCAGGTTTTTCTTCTAGACTGACAGCATGTCCCTGATTGTCAAATTCAACGACTCCATACCTCTCTGGATCACTTACCCAATAGGCAAAGATTGTTGCCCCAATGTCCTGTCGGGCCGCCTCCTGCAACTTTTGGCTAAATCCATAGCCATAAAATATGTTATCCCCCAAAATTAGTGCACAGTTATCATTATTAATAAACTTCTCACCAATTAAAAATGCTTGGGCCAAACCATCCGGACTTGCTTGCAATTCATAAGAGATATTGATACCCCACTGTTCGCCGTTTCCAAGTAAGTTCACAAAATTACTATTGTCTTGAGGGGTAGTAATAACAAGGATATTATCAATACCGGCAAGCATCAATGTCGTTAACGGGTAATAAATCATTGGTTTGTCATATACCGGCATTAATTGCTTACTCACGGTTTTGGTTATAGGATAAAGTCGACTACCAGACCCACCTGCTAAAATGATTCCTTTCCTTACTGCCATTACTTCTCCACCCCTGCTCCCAGTCTTTCGCGACGATAGCTGCCATCCGTTACACTGCGGCACCAAACGCCGTTCGCAAGATACCAATCAACTGTTTTCACAATTCCCGTTTCGAAAGTTTCACAAGGTGTCCAGCCTAATTCTTTTTGGATTTTGGACGCATCAATCGCATACCGTAAATCGTGGCCGGGACGGTCTTTAACGAAAGTAATCTGTTCGCGATAAGACTTGCCATCCAAACGTGGACGCTTAAGGTCAAGAATATCACACAACTTATAAACAATACTTAGATTAGTTTTTTCATTGCGACCGCCAATGTTATATTTTTCACCAATTTTTCCATTTGATAACACGGTCAAAATAGCCTGGCAATGATCCTCAACATAAAGCCAATCACGGACATTTTGCCCAGCTCCATAAATTGGGAGCACTTTGCCCTCTATAGCATTTAAAATCATTAACGGAATTAATTTTTCCGGAAATTGAAATGGCCCATAGTTATTTGAACAGTTTGTCATCAAAACTGGCAAACCATAAGTATGAAAATAAGCTCTCACCAGATGATCTGAAGAAGCCTTAGATGCCGAATAGGGCGAATTAGGTGCATATGGTGTCTCTTCAGTAAAATATCCGGTTTCTCCTAATGTCCCAAATACCTCGTCTGTTGAAATATGCAAAAATCGGAAATCTACATTTCCCTTGTCATTAATATAACGCCAATATTTTCTGGCTTCCTCAAGCAGAAAAAATGTACCATTAATGTTAGTATTAATGAATTCAGCAGGGCCATCGATCGAACGATCGACATGTGACTCAGCCGCAAAATGCACTACTGCTGTAGGCTGGTATTCAAAAAAGACCTTATTAACTAATTTTCGATCGCAAATATCACCATGAATAAATGTGTAATGCAAATCCTTTTCAACATCACGTAGAGAATCTAAATTTCCCGCATATGTAAGTTTGTCTAGGTTAATAATATGTACGTCCTGTTCTCTTAACGCAATACGAATAAAATTGCTACCAATAAAACCGGCTCCTCCAGTGACAAGAATGGTTTTCATCATATCGCTCTCCTACATGTATTTTAAATATTACATTATTTACAAACATAGTAAAAATATTTTCACTATACTAGACGGATTTTGCCTTTTCGTTACATTTGCGTACTTCAACACCATTACCTAATCGCATACTAAACGCTGTACGAAAAATAATAGCAATATCAAATAAAAATGAACAGTTTTTTAAATAATAAAAATCTAAAGCAACCTTCTCTTCTAGCGAAATTTCATCTCGTCCATTAATCTGCGCCCACCCTGTTAACCCAGGTCTTAGTTGGCAAATTGAAAGCTTACTGCGTTTCTCACGAAGGTCATATTGGTTGTAAAGCGCAGGCCGTGGTCCGACAAAGGACATATCTCCACGAATTATATTTATTAGCTGTGGCAATTCATCCAAGCTGTATTTCCGTAAATAGTATCCAATTTTTGTAACGTATATTTCGCTATTCTTCAGTTTATCGGTTGCAACCTCCGGGGTTCCCATAACCATTGTACGGAATTTATACATAGCAAATTCCTTGTCTTTAATACCGATACGCCTTTGAATAAACAGTGCAGGTCCCGGAGACTCACTTTTAACACATAAGGCAATTATTGCCATTAAAGGAGATAATAAAACTAGCGTAAAACTAGCTACGCTTATATCAAAAAGCCTTTTATACAAAATTCTACCCCCTCGTCATCCTATTATGCCAGCTGTTCGCAATGCTTTTACTTCTAATTTAACTCCTTCAGCAAAGGTTCGGGGTCTAAACTCTAAATCCCGAACTGCATCGGAATAATCGAAATTTTTATCCTCCTGCAATCGTTGCACTTTCTCATAATCAATTAATCCATTAGAAATGTAGTTGCCAATCTTGCCAACGCAAAGGGCTAAACCATACGGGATATGAACAAAATATCTTTCCTTATTTAAAGCCAGTGATATTTCTTTAAGCAGTGACAGATAAGAAACTGGTGCCTTACCAGCCACATTATATTCTTTCATACTGGTTTTCTCGTTATTGACAATAGCAGCATAAATAACCTTCGCCAAATCTTGAGCATAAATGGGATGCATTAAACCGTTACCAGCACCGATAACGGGAAAAATCGGCGTTCTATTCATTATCTTTATCAATTTATGAATATTAACATCATGTTCATTCCCGTAAATCATCGTTGGCCTTATTATTGTATAAATCAAACCACTTTGTTTAATTTTATTTTCCAGTTCTATATAGGACTTGGCATAAGATTTGTATTTACTGTACATACCAGTCGTATTAATAAATATAACCCTCTTAATATTACTATCTATACACGCTTGGGTTACAGGTTCCGATACACTGATACCAGCCATATGTACCAAAAAATCAGCATTTTTAAAAGCAGTCCTTAAATCATTAAGTTTCTCACAATGACCATATACCAGATTATTTCCTTTATCATATGATGTCATAAAAGACGTATCTGAGGTTGGTCTCACAAAATATTTAACTTTATCATTAAGCTTATTTTGCTTTATCTCCTGATATAGGAATCTTCCTGTTAACCCTGTAATTCCTGTAATTATTATCATAACTTATTCACCCTTTAGTAAAATTTCCAGCCCCATTTATTAAAATAACAGAAAGCCGATTTTATTGTTATATATGTTTGCTTAAGAGTCTTATGAGACTCGCGAGCCCACAAATGCTCAACAGAGTTATATGGATAAAATACACATTGGGAAATTTCATTTGTCCTTATTGATATATCTGCATCTTCCATGTGCAAAAAGAAATTTTCATCAAATCCTCCAATCTTTTTTAAAATCTCATTGCGAAAAAACATAAAACATCCTGTTGCGAAAGGTATTACAAATTCCTTGTTATAGCCCGTATATTTCATTTGAAACCAATCTTCTCTATCCTTGAACATTTTTTTCACAGTCGCTGGTAAAAAGCGACGAACAAATAAATCGAATACCGTAGGATTTTGTTTGCACAAATATTGAATCTCACCCCCAGGATAAACAACTTTGGGCGTCACCATACCTACATCTTGCTTAACCTCCATATAATCATATAAATCTTTTATTATATTGTTTCTTACCCTGAGATCAGGATTATAAATCAAATAATATTTAGCATCATATTTATTTATTACCTGGTTATGGCCATAGCCAAAGCCATAATTTTTTTTACTAGCAATGATTGATATGTTTGTCGTTGTTAGGGATTTGATTACTTTTAAAGTTTCGTCACTAGAATTGTTGTCAAAAACAACAACTTTATATTTAAGACTGCAAGTATTTTCCAATATTGAATCAATTGTTTCTTTTATAATATCTGCATTATTATATGTGACAATACTAATGAGTACATCTATCATATTTGTTACCTCACTTTTTATTATTACATAGTAATTTTATAATTTAATTGATTATAGGATCCTGATTAGGTAATCTTAGATCACTAACCAGTTTTACCTGTTGCTTTCTTCTTAAAAAAGGCTTTTCAATAATGTGCCACGAAAAGAAAGCTCCCAGTATTAACAAAAATGATGATATTGCAAATGCCAGGTAAGGATTATATTGAAATAAACCAATTTGTATTAAGGTTTGCAAAATGGGAAAGTGCAAAATATAACATCCATATGAGAAGTCCCCATACTTTCCTACTTTATTAAATGCGGGAAAGTGAAAGGCGAAATACATAACCATACAAGCCAATATAATTGGTTCCAAAAAGTACAGATGAGTAAATGAGAGCGAGAAATAGATTACAATAGCCATTAACAATAGTTGTTTCGAATATTCCATAAAGATTGCAAAATTATAATATATTAAAATACCACTCATAAAGAATGCCATCTGTCCTGGCAATTGTCTGCTTAATTCAGCATAAAAGGAATGTCCTGAACTAGTAGATAAATGATTAAAATAATTAAAATAAACTTCCGATAATATATATATTAAAACTATTAGAAAATTCTTATTGCGTTTATTTTGTTTAAGAAATACCCATGTAAATACAGGAACAAAAATATAAAATAATACTTCTATTTTTAGAGTCCACAATGCACCGTTTACTATATTTAATAAATTATTTTCAAATACGCCTGGTAAAAATGGTTGTAAAAAATTTAAAAAAATTAAATTATAAAATATATATTTCCATGTAATAATAGATTTAAAATATTCATTGAATGACAAATTTGATAATAAACTGCCTAAAAATCCACATAACAAGACAACACAAAAATATGCAGGATAAATACGTTGTATTCGTTTTATTATATAGCTTTTAAGCGATATAGATTTTTCATAACTCATAAATATTAGAAATCCACTTATTATGAAAAAGCTTTTAACTGCTATACCCGAATTAAATACATATTTAATTATTTCCAACTTATCATTGTGTGTTAATTCCACCGAATGAACGAAAAATACTGTGATGGCAAAAATTAATCTTAAAAAATCGAAATTATTTGCTGAAGAAATATACATATTAAAGCCCCCCCCAATGTACAAAAATCAAACTCTGTTTAAAATTATTAATATTTTTAAGATTATATTGTCCAACAAATTATTTCTATATATTGGGCTTTTATATGCGTATTTAATCCTATTTAGTAGATTTTTGCGATCCTTAATAAATAATTTCAGAACTTTAAGTTTTTTTTCATCAATGGAATTATTATAAAAATTATAAAATTCTTCGGCTTGCTTTTGTAATTTTCTTTCACTACCTCTTTTTAAAAAACTTCTCACCCTTTTAACAAAATCGGCAAAAATATTCGAAGTATAACCAACAACATTAGAATCATGCTGCCTGTATAATATTGTTGGATGAGAATCGTAAATAACTTTGCCGAAACAAGAAATAACCAAATATGCCCACCAGTCATGCATAAGTGTATGTCTGGGAAAATGTCCCAAAAGAAGGTCTTTTGCTCTCCGGTTAATCACCATGGTACACCCTGTTACTATATTTTCCACCAAGGCATTTTCGAAAGAAGGTCTTGGCGATTTCACTTTTGAAAAAGACAGATGCTTCAAGTTAGCATCTACAATTTCAATATTTGTACAATACAGAATAGGCTTATTCTTATCCATTTTTTTTAAAGTTTCCACTGCTCTTGCTATCTTGCCATTCTTCCATATATCATCTTGGTCACTAAATGCATAATAATCATATGAATCATTAGATCTTTGCAGTAAATTATAGAAACTTCTAATAACACCAACATTTTCTTCAAAATTGACTGTTATATTGTTACAATTAATAAAATTGTTCAAACTTTCCAGAGTTGCTTTATCAGAAGAACCATCATCTCGAATATTTAAATGAATGTTGGAAAAACCATTGCAAATTATACTTTTAATCTGATCCGCAATATATTTTGAGCCATTATAAGTCGACATCAATACCTGTACTTTTGAAACGCCATTTAGTTCCACCCTGTAATCCCTTCCCATTATCTAATTTAATAAATTGGGTAAGCTGTTAACGCACAGATTCCAATGCCGCTTTAATTGCCTCCAAATATTTGAATCCATATTTTTTATCTGGTTCCAAATAACATCCTTCAGCCCATTCATTCCAAGCATTTATAAACATCATATCCTGGTTAAGAATTTCTTTAGATCTAATTAATTGAGTACTCAAATACTTTTTGAATTTTTCCGGAGTTGCGCCATTAATAATAAATGCCTTACTGCCTCTCCGGGCGGTGTTGTCCCAATCAACAAAAGCTCCAAGATACCTTTTACTATTTTGAGGTTTCCTTGTTATTATTTTTTGCCAAACATAATCATAATCCATTACATTAAAAAATTTCTCTTTATATCCAGGAAATAAAGGCGAAATTATATCTTGTATCATTCTATTAAGCGGCCTTTGCAATACTTTTAAAAATGGAATCCCATACTTTATTGTATACATTGGCTCAAATTCAATTTGCCCTTGAAACATGGTGCTGTTATGAATATTACAATAAGTTGTTAACATTTCGACGAAATGAATGCCACTTAGCCCTTTGTCAATTGCCATCCTATTCCACAAGGATAGCATTTCATCGCATTTTTCGATATTCGCCGGGTTGAATATGATAAACAATGGTTTATTGTTTATCTGAATATAACGTTTATCACTAAAGAAATTAAACAGATAGTTAAAATGTTCTTGCCATTGAACCTCATCACCATATCGTTGCTCAATTAAAATTTGCCGGTTATTTCCATCCCATGCTTTGGTCCATGAATGATTTGCCCAACTAAGGCAAAAAGGAATTTGTGGATAGGGGGACTCTAAAAGAGCTTCCAATGGCTTTTCCAGTAATTTTTTTCCACAAAACCAATAATGATAATAACAAAACCCATAAATTCCATATTTTTGTGCTATGTCCGCTTGCCATTGTCTAGTAGAAGGATCTAACAGATTATAGTAACGCTCCCCGTATGGTTCTCTTGGTTGATAATGATCGCAAAACAGTGGTTTTGCCTTTTTCGTATTCGTCCATTCAGTAAAGCCAGGTCCCCACCATTCATTATTTTCAGGAACCTCATGGTATTGTGGAAGATGGAATGCAATAATTTTCAAGTTTATCCGTCCTTTGATATTAGCGCCAATTTTTTGTATTTGCCAATACTTGCGAAATTGTGCAAACTATGGCATATATTCCCGTAGATCCTAAAATTAAAGGGTTAGTAGCAGCGATAAATAAATATCCTGTATAACCGACAAGTATCGACTTTTCATTAATAGTTGTCTTATTTCCTACTGCCGTTAGATAATATGGTAATAAAAGGAAAATCAAAAAAATAAGAAATAATGGGATTCCCATGACCCTAATAAGTTCAAAATAGGTTAACTCTGTTAAAGAAACTATACCTTTACTTTGGCTATAGAATTGACTTCCTGCTCCTTGCCCAGTTAATAATATCTCAGGTGATTTTTCAAATAATTCTAAATAAGAAACTAAATGACCCAATTTAATTTTATTTGAGTACTCATCTTGATTGCTAAAAATCCAACCCATACTAATCAATGTACTGCTTAGTATAATAAGAACAACAGAAATTTGCATAATTCTGCTTTTACATAGTTTCATGAAAATAATAGCACATAAAACTATAACCGCCAGAAGAACATTTGCTCGAGTTCCTGAAAAGACCATGCCCCAAAAAAATATTGTTGATGTGGTAAAGAATAAAACACGCCTCTTATATGAATTGTTTTTTACCAATAAACTGTTGATATGATAAGCCAGAGGGATTATTAAAGTCGCACTTGTCTTATAATAAACTTGAATAGCAGTAAGTGAACTCTCACGTTCTCCGGCCATTAGAGCTTCCTTATCAATCAAATATTCGGAAATCCCAAAATAAATATCTGGCGCCACCCAGTAAGAAACAAACAGCACTATAGTAATGCCCGCAATCCCTAACCCTGCTACTGACAAGAAAAAGAATAAATTTATTTCATTTTCGATTATTATCCATAACAGGAAAGCAAATGAGAATATTGAGAATGTGAAACCTACCAGTTTTTCCGGATCATATGCTATTGACGTATTATAGGTAACACATACAGGGATTAGTGCCACAATGCCTGCAATAAAGAGCCAGATTATCTGCGGGATTGTCATATGCGTCTTACCCTTGGTTACAACACCGAATAACGTAACAACTGCAATGAATAATCCTAAAAGCCATTTGATGTGAAAAATAGTATTCGACGGATCAATAATAATCACAAATGTCAACAATGCTAAAACGATCTTCATTATTTTTTTCATATGCTTCACCTTATTAGGTCTGAAATTCCCTTAAAATATATACTCTTATAACCCAAAAGAGAGAGTTATTTTATTCATGTCGCAGTTTGATAGCTTATATTACGTTCGTCCATTTTTACATCAGGCACAAGATTTTTTTCTTCCAGTTTCTTTAGGTTAGATACACTTTCATTTGAATATGTCGGTACAATTTCCCTAATAATACTTATGACATTTTTATCATCCACTGCATTATACAGCTCAGCAAGACCCCATTGTAGTTGATTCTCATTAACAGCTTTAATTTTTGCAACATAAATTTTTTCATGTTTTGTTACGTTAGTCCCTTCCTCAGCAGTAAGCAATTCTTCAAATAGCTTTTCACCTGGCCTTATACCTGTGTATTCAATTTTTATGTCAAAATTAGGCACCAGACCTGACAGTTCAATTAAGTCACGGGCAAGATCTATTATTTTAACCGGTTCTCCCATATTTAATACAAAGACCTCGCCCCCTTTTGCCATTGCCCCTGCCTGAAGCACCAATTGTACGGCCTCAGGGATAGTCATAAAATAACGTTTCATATCTGGATGAGTGATTGTTATTGGTCCACCGGCAGCGATTTGCTTTTTAAATAATGGAACAGCACTACCCCGGCTACCTAAGACATTGCCGAAACGAACAGTCACAAATTTTGTAGTACTAACCTTACTAATGCTTTGAATCACAAGCTCAGCCACTCTTTTAGTGGCCCCCATTACACTTGTTGGATTCACAGCTTTATCCGTTGAAACCATAACAAATACTTCCGATCCTACCCGATCTGCTGCCTCAGCGACATTTTTAGTACCAAAAACATTGTTACGAACTGCTTCTTCAGGTTGCATTTCCATAAGCGGAACATGTTTATGTGCCGCTGCATGAAAAATCACCTGTGGTTTATTATCATTGAAAACTCTATTTATTCTATCGCGGTCACGTATATCCGCAATGATTGGCTTGATATCTAAAGAAGGAAATTTCAGTCGCAATTCCCGTTCTATTTCATAAATACTATTTTCGCCTTTTCCTAAAAGAGAAATTTTTTTTGGAGATAGTTTGGCAATTTGGCGACATAATTCTGATCCAATCGACCCTCCTGCTCCGGTTACAAGAACGCGTTTTCCACTGATAAAACCGGCAATTTCATGCAAATCAAGCTGTACTGGCTCTCTTCTCAGCAAATCTTCTAATGCTACATCGCGTAACTGCTGAACAGTGATTTTACCATCAATAATCTCAAACATGCCGGGAAGTGTTTTTACTGTGCAACCGGTTTGTTTGCATACATTTAAAATTTCCCGCACAACATATCCAGTAACAGATGGCATTGCAATAATAATTTCTTTCACTTGATAGTTAATTACTATTGTTTTGATTTCTGCCCTTCCGCCAAACACTTTTTCACCGAATATCATTTGTCCATGTTTATAAGAATCATCATCAATAAAACCAACTATCTTTTTGGTGTCATAGTAGCGATGCTTTATTTCTCTTGCAATCATTACTCCGGCATCACCGGCTCCAACGATAAGTACATTAGTAGTATCTGTTTTGCCGTTTCGCTGACGTAAATGATAAGCTATCCGTACACATAACCTGGATAGACCAATCAATATGATGGTAGAAAACCAACTAATGAAATGAATACTTTTGGGTATATTTGCATCAACCAGAAAAGAGTACGTTATAATGATTACCGAGCTAAGTGTCACTGCTCCGCCTATTGCTATAAGTTCATTAATACTTGCATATCGCCATAACCGATGATATAATCCAAATCCGTAGAAAGTCAAAATGCGAACAAAAATACTTACTGGTATGATAGGAAGCAATAATCTAATATATAATTCATCAACAGTTACTTTCTCAAAACGAATCATTAGCGCCAATAGAGGAGTAAGACAAACAATAGCGATATCATTTAATAATAAAATCATTAATGATAATTTGCGACGCATAAATACATCTCCCATATGCTTCAATTTGCAATCTTATCCATGTTACCATAATATTGATCATAAGCACTTTGCTCTAAATATGTTTCTGAACGGTTTATGATTATACCCAATATATTACCCTTTGCCGTCTCCAAATGTTCCTTGGCCCTTTGAGCCATCTCAGGTTTCACTTTGCCGACTCCTACCACCAAGATAATGCCGTCAACTTTTGAACCCAAAATGCAGGCATCAGTAACCGGCAAAACCGGCGGGCTGTCAATAATTAAATAGTCGGCCTGGCTGCGCAGCAAAGTAATGGCTTCCCGCATTTTACTTGTTGCCAAAAGTTCGGAAGGGTTTGGTGGAACCGGCCCACTAGCAACCAATCGCAGATCAGGAATACTGGTAGTTTGGATGAAGTCGGTAATAGGGCATCGCTCATAGAAAAAGTTGGTTAAACCAATATTTTTCTGCTCGAAGATTTTATGTTGAAAAGGTTTTCTGAGATCGCAATCCAGGATGATCACTTTCTGTCCCGCCTGCGCCAAGGCAACGGCGGTATTGGCAGCCGTAACGGATTTTCCTTCGCCTGCCCCGGCACTGGTAAATAATATGCTTTTAATGTTTTCATCAGCATTGGAATACAATATATTTGTCCTAAATGCGCGAAATGCCTCAGTTATAATAGATGTGTGACTATCGTCCATAACCAAACTATTCTTGCTCATCATACAACCTCACAATCCATATTTTTAATCTACTTACGAAAACGCATATTTCGCATTCTTTTCCAAAATGGCTCTCTTTTAACAGGAACAGCCGCCATAGCAAAATCCGGTATAATTCCAAGAACCGGCAATCCTAAAGCTTGTTTAGCCTCTTGTTCATCGCGAATCGTCCGGTTTCTATATTCTAAGAAGAAAGCCCGACCCGTACTAAAAAACATTCCAAGGACTGCCGCAAGTATTGCATTTAATGCTTTTTTAGGTCTGACTGGTTTATTAGCAACCACAGCAGGATCAACCACTTTGACGTCTACAGGCTGCATTACTTCATTAATGCGAGCTTCTTCATAGCGCATATGCAGCATAGTATATATATCTTGAGCCACCTGGACTTCCCGCATCAGACGGGTTACCCCCTGCGCCTTGGCCGGCAGGGCAGCCATTTCCTTTTCATTATCACCCAGAACATTATTGATGGCTGCTTTTTGCGCTGCCGCAGCGGCTGCATCAGCCTCAGCCATTATTTTTTCCTGCAGCAAATTCTGGTGGACCGGATTCGAAGATGTGGCATCAGCATTGATGACCCGTGCTACTTCGGAATTCAGTTTTGCTCTGGTATCCGTTATTGCAGTTCTAAGAGCCGCTACTTTAGGATGATTTTCGGTATATTTGGACTGAGCATCCACTAACTGTACTTCTAAATCGACCAGCTTAGTGTTGTACTGCTGGATAAGCGGATTATCAGCAATAAATCCGGGCTTTTCACCTGCTAGCTGCTGCTGGGTATTGCTCAATTTTGCCTGGGCTGCAGCCAAATTAACCTGGTTTTCCGCCACTAGCTTGTCAATTGCGGAAAGCTTGTCAACCATCGCTTTGGATTGGACATCAGGATCTATCATCTGGTGCTCGCGTTTGTATTTCTCCAGTGCCTGTTCCGCCTGTTCCAGATCCTGTTTTGATTCTTTCAACCGATTACCGAGAAATTCCCGGACTGCGCTTTGATCCGCCGTAACCATGGATATAAGCTTTTCAGTAAGTGTATTAGCCGCCAATTCAGCTTCTTCCGGCGATGGGGCCCACACCTTAACATTTATGATCTCAGTGTCTTTTACGGGCTTAATTTTGATATTTTTGAGCATATCTTCATATTCCAGAGGAACATCCTTGTCTGCTTGAGTTTTATCAATGACTGCCTGTACAACAGTGTGGCTAATAAGCATCTGCGCATAAGTAGATACTGCCTGACTTGTATATGATGAATCTCCCTGCTGATCCGCTAATAACGAATTCGCCAGCCCTCTAGGTGCCTTAATCCGTAAATTAGTTTCTGCTTCATAAGTAGGCGAAATAATAAAACTTACAAGTAGTGCAATAATTGCCATTACTAAAGAGGTATTTAAAATCGTGCGCTGTCTTTTTTTAAGAATACTTATATAATAACGTAAATCAGTAGTGGTATCAGTCATGTTAATTCCTCCGGTATAATTTTAACAATCCTTTATGATGTTATTTATTATTATTATTGAGATAGTAAACACCTGTCATAAAGGGAAGTATGTCTTTAGCAAAGTCAATTCGGCCATTGGAAGAGAGAAATACTGCATCCCCATCATTTAAAGCATAGTTTTGAGACATATCCCCTTGCTTCAAGAGCCTCAGCAGATTCGCTTCAACAGGGTGGTCATAATGATCCTTGCGCAGGATGAGGACTTTCTTTTTGGCAGCATCTTTGGTATACCCCCCGGCAATGCCGATGGCATCAAGCAAATTATGTTGTCTTTCAATTTCATATAAGCCGGGTTTTATAACCTCGCCTAATACATAAACACGGGTAGTACGAAGTTTAGTTACATTTACCGTAACTTTAGGATCTTTTACATAACTGCCAAGGCCTGTGGTGATGGCAGTTGTTAACTCAGCGGGAGTAAGCCCACTGGCCTGCACCTCACCGGCTAAAGGAAAAGCAATCTTGCCGTCACTTCTGATCACCAAATCTTTGACCTGCAGCTCATCATACCCAACGACGCTGATGGACAACTCATCCCCCGGACCCAGACGGTAATCTTCCGCAAATGCAAGATTGACTATGCTCAGAATTAGAATAAATATAAAGGCGATAATTACTGGTTTTTTCATTGGTTCACCTCAGCTAATATTTTTCTTTTTTTACCTTTATTGTTATTTTATGGTAATTATACAAAATACTTATCCTCTATTCAACGATTTTATTACGACTTTTTTTTACATTTTTTTATTAAAATAGTCACCGGAAGACAGTCATCAAGCCTGTTCCGTAAATGCCTTATATCCTTCGGTATCTACAAATTACCGTATATGGTAAAAAATAGAAACCCCCCAAATGGGGGATTTCTATTTTAAAAAATTATTCTAAAATTTCGCAAAAGTAAAAGAATTAGCGATAAAAATTAAATAAGATCTTCATAATCATTGGTCCTTCCCGGATAATTATGCAGACTTATTAAGAATATCTAAATTAAAAAAATAGTGATTTTTATAAAAAATATGTCCATTTATATCTTATCTAAATTTTAAACTGTCGAACCGCTTTCTGGAGATCCTCTGCCATATCAGCCAAAGCCTTACTGGAAGAAGCGATTTCTTCCATCGATGCGGATTGCTCTTCCGTGGACGCCGAGATATTTTGCGCCTGGCTGGAAATTTCGCGGCTGACGGCGGCGACTTCTTTTACTGCGGTGAGAACCTGGGCGCTGCTTGCAGCCAAACCGGCCAGTCCTTCTGACGCTCCCTGGGCTATACCGGCAATATCGTTTACCTGTTCCGCGATATTCCTGAAAGCTTCACCAGCCTTGTTAACTACCTCAGTACCTTTCTTTACTTCAGCTGTTCCGTTAGTCATGACCATAACGGCGGAATCAGTCTTTGCCTGAATCTCTTCGATTAACACAGTTATCTGTTTGGCAGCTTCCTGCGAGTCTTCCGCCAGCTTGCGCACCTCATCGGCGACAACGGCAAAACCGCGTCCATATTCGCCTGCCCGGGCGGCTTCGATCGCCGCATTCAAGGCCAACAGGTTCGTTTGACCAGCGATATTCGCTATTGTTTCGACAATGTTGCCGATTTCTTTAGACCGTTCGCCCAGCTCAGAAACCACTTTGGCCGAATCATCCACCGTAACCTGGATGTGATTCATCTGTTTGATTGCAGAATCTACCGAGTCATTGCCGCCGGTGGCTGCTGCCACTGCCCGTCTGGTAATTTCCACGGCATGCTTAGTGTTGGCTGCTTCTTGCTGCGCGCTGTTCGCGATCATTTCCGCCAGTTCCATTGCCCTGGCCGTCGCAGTTGATTGCTGTTCAGTTCCCGCGGCAGTTTCAGTTATGGATGTTGCAACCTGATTGGCTGCCTGGGCCGATTGCTCAGCATTGGCTGTCAGCTCTTCCGATGCAGCCGCAACCTGTTCGGTAGCGCTGAGAATCCGCTGGATTAAATTTCTAAGATTAGCAGTCATTTGTGCAAAGCTCAGACCTAAACGGCCAATCTCATCGTTAGAAGTAATATCCACTCTGTTCAGGGTAATGTCACCGCTGGCAATCTGGTTGGCAGCACTCTCCAGCTCCTGGATGGGTTTGGCGATGCGGCGGGCAATCCAGGCAACAAGTAATACCACAACCAGAAGAACTACCGCAATTGTGCCAATGGACACATAACGTAAATAGGCAAGACTACCGGTCAATTCCGCTGTCGGAGCAGCTACCGCCAAAGACCAGTTCACTCCAGGCACAGGAGCGAAGGCAACCATACGGCCCTCACCATTAAACGAGTAAGTGGCAAGCCCGGTTTCACCCTTGGCCATCTGCTCAGTTGCCTTTTTTTGTTCGGCTGTTATGCCGTTATCCTGCAAAAAGTTTGCCTTCATAGCAATATCTTTGTCGGGGTGGATAATTGTCAGCCCATCACTCTGGACAACATAAGCAAACCCAGTCTTCCCAACTTTAATCGATAAAATGTTCTTGGTAAGACCCTCCATGCTGACAGCACCATAGAGTACGCCAGTAACCTTACCGTCCACTTTGACGGGAATCGCCACGATTGAGACAAGGTGACCCGTCGACTTGGCGATCAGCGGATTGGAAATTGAAGCTTCACCGTGAAGAGCTTTTTTAAAATAGTCCCGGTCACTTACACTGCCGGTCACACCTGTCGAATTGATATATGCACCATCTACTGACGCAAAACCAATACTGTCATAGACCTTATTTTCCCTTGCTACGGCGACCAGAAACGGTAGAATCGCTTCTTTATTGCCTGTCAAAACGACAGGAGATACCGCCATAACCGTCAGTTCCGACTTCCGGGCCTCCAGCCAATCGCCAATATGCTCGCTAGAACTCATCGCCAAAGATGTACTATTTGCCGCTATATTCTCTGAGAGCATGTTATAGGAAATCCAATAGCTAATTCCCCCCAGAATACCTAATGCAACAATAAATACAGATAATATCAGAGCAATAAGTTTTGTTTGGATGCTTTTCATGTTAATCACTCCAAATCATGTTATCTACTACTAAACCATAACACCATCCTGGTAACAATTCTGAATAGAAAACGCAATGAAAACAAAACAAAAAAACCAGCTTGTTCCCTAATAGTGAAATGCTTCACGTGCGAGAGACATCTGTTCTTTTCGTTGGAGACTTAAAATCATATTTTGTCAAACTTGTCAAGAGGCTAAATTTGACTAATTATGTAGCATTTTGATTACAATTGTAAACTTTTCTGGATATTTCGTCAAGTTTTTTTTGGTTAACAGTGATAATCAGGAAATATCGGTCAATTATAGGGACTAATTAAAATTACGTAACCCCTCACGTCGAGATACGAGAGGGGTTACGTCAGGGGTTAAAAGCGGAACTAAACTTATGAAAGTGAATATGGCAGTATAGTTATGATTAAAACAGTATATTAGTTCTGGCACAATTTATATTCCTCATGTTATTGGAAGCTGCAAGTGCCTGACTGTGTGCATTCATTTTACCAACAACTTCTTTCAGATATTGGGAACTTCCACTCATGATATCAATTAGTGAGTCCCTCTTAAACCCTAAAAGATCGACCTTGGAGCGATATCCAATAGCTTCAGTCATCATGAGCAATTCATCAGAAATACCAATTGGAATTCCCAGCTTTTGAATAGCCTTGCATAATCGACCAGTTTCCCGCAATAATCCTGGCAAATCCTGACCATTTAACTTATAATTGATTTTTGGCCAGAATTCCGCCGGTTTATAGATGGAATACTCATATTCCATCAGTTCACTTGTAAATCCCTCATCGACCTGGAAAGCAAAAGATTCAGCCTGCTCGAACCAAGTAGTTCCAGGAAAAATACCGGGAGGATTCACGATAACCGTGTCAGGTAAAGCTTGTTCGATTAATTGCAAGTTCGCTTTATATACCTCATCAAGACCTATCCCCGGCAGCACCGGGCAGGGATAAATCATTGCCAGCCCAATCCGGCACGGTGCCCCTACTTCTGCAGCGGCAAGCTTAATGCACTCAATTGTTTCCACAATATCCTGTCGTGTCACCCCTTTATTCATTATTTTACTATTGATTAAATCGTGTCCTGTTTCTCCTCCCATGAATACAGCCCTTAAGCCTGACCTGATCATTAAGCAGTATGACCGGTAAGTTTCTTCGGTAACTTTGCCTGCGCGAATAAACATCGAATACCGAATGTTAATATTATTTCTCAGCAGCATTTGCGCAATCGCTTTGCCCTGATAAACCGGAGTTTCGGAACTGCTAAACCGGAAAAAGGCAATCCCTTGCTTGAGCATGGCTACTATTTCTTGTCTAATATTGTCAACCAGGCGTGGAGTATAGGGAATTTTCTGTCGGGTGTGAGCGCAAAAATTGCACTTGTTCCAGGTGCAGCCGACCCCGTCGACTATTGTGTGGAATAACATTTTATCCACCATATCGGCGGGTTTATAGCGGGGAATGGTTGTAAAGGTTGCTGCCGGGACTTTTTTACCGCAATATTGTCCGATGCTGATCAGCGGATCCGGGCTAACATTTTGTGATACCAACCGTAAAAATTCCGCTTTATTTGCGGCAATTCTCCTAAGATTAATCAATTCCCCCAGTACTTCTTCCCCCGGCCCCATAATAGCCAGATCGAATTTTTTCCCATCTGTGACATACTTACCATACACATTTACCTGGGGACCACCGACAATAACAGCTACTTCTGGATTGGCTTGTCTGATTTTTTCCGCAAGCATGGCGCTCCATTTATAAGAATCACCATACCAACTCTTAATGGCAACAATAGGAATATTCTGTTTATTTACTAAATGCACAATACTATTTGCCAGCTTGACCATATATGTCCGACGGAAAAACATACTGGCTGCCTGAATCGGCCAGGAAACTATAAACAACAGCAACATGGCAATTTTCCAGCCACTGCCGTACGCTTTTATTTGCAGTTGAACCAGGTAGCGTAAAAATTGGACAATCCAGCGGGGAATACCTTTTTCAATGGCTGACACCCGCTGTTCATCAATTACTTCAACAGCAAATCCCTTATCCTCCAGATAGGTGCGAATTATGGCCAGACTATTTTCCAAGGCGGTATCTGAAGCAATCCTATTTCGCTGAGCAAAACTGTTGATAATCAGTAGATCAATACCTCTAGTCAAGACACTACACCCCCTTTGATATTTTGATTCCCATCCTGATGCTCGGCATAGTTCTCCATATAAAGTAGGTTCTGTATTATTTGTTCCCCAGCATTTGGATAGCGGCGGCAGAATTTTTCAAAGCTCTGCCGGGAAATAACTAGCACCTCCGAATCTGCTAGAGCACTAATTGTCTCGTATTGCGGGCGCGGGGTAATTAATCCGATCCCGCCAAAACTTTGTCCTGGCCGTATTAGACGTGTGGCTTTAGAACGTACCTTTAATAATGCTCCAGTGAGTAACAAAAAGATTTCATTGCTTACTTGGCCCGGGCAAATGATAACATCATCAATAAAACAAGACATTACTGCTCCAGAATGCAGAAATGCAGCGGCTTCATCTTCCGTTAGTCCAAGTAATAGAGGCATTACTAGCAAAGGATAATTGCCCAAAATTTGAGTTAGTAACGTCCATAAATTCTCTTGATTAATTAATTGAGAATTGACGCATTTTGCAGCCTCCGGAAAAGCACGAAAAAATACTTGTCCCGACTGGTTATCATTTTCTAGTACTCGAGCCGCCCTATAAAAGGGAGATTTTACAGCACGAAAATGATCTACGTCTTCTACTACCATGACCAACGGAACAAGTAGTCCATAACCATAGTCTGTAAAATTTCGAGCAAATCTTCTTCTAAATCCCATTTGATCATATAGTGGAATTAAGTATGGGTTACATCCACTAAATACAAACTTTGCCTTATTCTCGCGGAAAAGCTCATAGACTTTGGCCATAAGCATATACAAGACTTGTGAACCACGATATTTCTTTGTAACAGCCAATTTAGTAGTTAAACAAAGCTTATTTTCTTTGCTAAGCGATTGAAATTTTTCCATACAAAAAATTCTGGATAATTCTTGTGGAAATTGCTCTACATTACCAAACATAGCGCGTAGTGTCCCAATAATACCAGCATCGTCCTGGGCATAAAGTTGGATACTAAATTCATCCATGGCGTCAACGATCATCCTAGTTTTCCGATCAGCATTTTTTACCGATATACCCATTTCTTTCACGAAAACTTGATAGCGGAACTTATATATTTCTCGCTTCTCAGATAACTTGTGAGCCACGTGAATAGTAATTTTGTCCTTTTGTGGCTCTGTAAACTTTTCGTTTTTACCTATACTTTTTGTACGCATAAATAGAACCTCCTTAAATATTTGATTACAGGGATTCAACCTTTTATTTCCTCCCTCAACAATATTTTCGCTAGATTCCATATTATCCCTGTAGAATGAAATCAAAATTTAGAATTTTATGTAAATCAATGTAACATTATATAATACTTGTCAATAAAAAGACAAAAAAAAAGCCCTCAATAAGGCTTTAAGTTGGAATGATATTCAGTTAAGCTATCTCTCTATTTTTTTTCATTCGGAGTTTTAAAACGGACAATAAATGTTGTTCCCTGTTCTCCTGTTGTAACCTCGATTTTCGCCTGGTGTCTACTAGCAATTCGATAGCAGGTTGCAAGTCCAAGTCCAGTCCCATTTTCTTTAGTGGTTAAAAACGGCCGGCCCAAATTATCCAATACATGCTGAGGAATACCATTTCCCTGGTCAGTGATAGAAAATATTACCTGATTTAATTCAGAATATGTCCGTAACGTTAGGGAGTATCCAATTTGATCCATTGCCTCTAAGCCATTACGCACCAAGTTTAATATTAACTGTCGTATTTCCTTTTCATCAAGATAAAGTTCAGGAATGCAGCCCAATTCAAGAAGTATTTCCTTGCATGAGCCAACAGCATCTGATTTTATCAGCGGATAAAGTGACTCAATAATCGTGTTTAACTGTGTCAGTTTCATTTCAACCATTTTATACTGACTAAGTGAAAGATATTCCTTAATAATCAAATTGGTCCGGTCTAATTCATCGAGGAGAAGGGTAATTTGTTCATTGAAACCTGCAAATTCTTTTTTACTGCTGAAAATCTGCAGATAACCGCTGATTGTCGTCATGGGGTTTCTTATTTCATGGGCAAAGCTTGCCGCCATCTCCCCTACGGTATTTAGTCTGTCCAGCCGGGCAACGTCCTGTTCCAGCGCTTTACGGGCAGAAATATCACGGATTATACCCTCAAAACCAATACATATACCATCCTTATCAAATAATGGTACAGAAGTTTGTTCGACCCAAATTACAACTTGATCGCGGCGAACAAAACGAATTGACAGTGGCTGCTCACTGGAATCTACGTTAGCCAGAAACATCTCAAATAATGGCCAGTCGCACGTATGAATGATAGTTTTAAGAATGTCATGAGCTGAATAAAACTCATCAGGAGAATACCCCGTCATTTTTGTCACAGATGGACTGATATATTCAAAACAAGGTGAAGGAATTAAACGATAGCGATAGATTACATCTATGGCGTTTTCTGCCAGTAATCGGTAATGTTTTTCTTTAATTTCCAAGTCTTGGCGAGTTTTTTCAAAATAAACAATTAATATACCTACTGCGATTGTAATTCTTAATATAGCATCCAACATATAGCCCAAAGGAGCAAAACATTTATCTTCATTAAAAAATGGCAAATCCATCATATGAATTCCCAGAATAATAAAAGCAGCACCGGTAATGTGCTTTCCCCATCCCTTAATGACCAGATGCCGAAGGAGAAGTACTCCTGTCCAACAATAAATAATTCCGAGGAATAAACATGCTGGTAATACTCTCACCCAAAATGGCGATTCCATGAGAACTAAAATACAAGTTACACCCATAGCGATAGCTGTAAAATACCACCATACTTTATGTAACTTTTTTTCTAAAAATTCAACTGTACCATAAAGAAGGATAAAGGTAGCAACTATTACTGAAAGTATATAACCTAAAAATGTCATTAGGCTAAGTTCAGGATATGAAACATCAATAAAAAATAACCGTTCCAAATGAATTAACCAACTAACAAACCACAATGCTATATAGCGCTGCCGATATTGAATATAAAGATAACCATAGACACAGACCAGGCATACAATAGCTGTAAATGTTACTATAATAGAGGTTTCAATCACGTTCATATGGTATCCCCACCCATAAAGAATTTTAAAATTTCGCCAATATCTTAATCATTATTCTCTAATTACTTCCACAATAGTTAATAAATTCCTCCAGTTTTCCATTTTAATTAACTGTTTTATGTCCATTATTTACAGGTTCAGGCATTTAATGGCAATTTTCCATTGGAAGAAAAAATAAATATATATAATTATTTTTTGTTAAATAATCTTTCTCCGGCTTGGCATACTGTATTTAAAGGATATTGGACTTTAATCGCGAAGTACTTAAATTGGTAGTTATAGAGATAAGGTGGAGGGAAAGTAAATGCGTGAAATGACGGAAGCGGAAATAACAACTTTTGCTGAATCTATTGCCCCGAAAACAAGTGACGAAACAACAACGATAATCTTTCAGGACGGAACGACTAATTCTGTTACGGAAGAATGCAATTGGCTGGGCTATAGTGGTTTGTGGCTGGTAATCCATGGCAAGGCAGATGTAACTGCCTTAAATGAGCAATTGCTTTTAAGTTATAATGAGATCCAGTATTCTAGCCGCTAATTAAACCTACAGGAATAGCTATAATAATCAATAACCGCCATTAGGCGGTTATTGTCGTTTTATTTTATTTCAGGTGCAGGCAGGAAATACAATATGACTTGGTTAATATATTATCAATTAAAGTGAAAGAAAGGAGGCTTCCTAATTGAAAAAAAACAAAGTCGCTATCGTATTTGAAGTTATCGGTTATGTGGAAATAGTGCTTAGCATACTAATTTGCATATATTTTTCTTTTGGTTTTGCTATGGATAGCGCATTAACCATTGGCGGTCAAATTTATAATGATCCCAGGCCGCATGTGTCCAGAATCCAAATTAGAATTGCAATGATTGCCGCTGCCTTTTTCAGCGGAATGCTGTTTATTGGTTTTGCGGAAATCATTAAGATACTTAATAAAATTGAGCAAAAGGCAAAATAAGGATAACCCACCCCCAGCCGCGGTAAAGCTGTTTATTCCAAAAAATCTCTTGAGTTACAACAGTATTGTCGGGAAAACTATTTATCAAGGGGGTGTTAATATGTTTAGTTCACGTAGCAATCGCAGATCCGACATGATAGATATGGGCGAAATGATGGATTCAAAGTTGCTCAAAGTTCTGGCTGTTGGAGCTCTTGTGTATGTTGGTGCTAAAACAATTCATCGCATGATGGAAGATTAACACTTCTTTAATGCCCGGGCGTATGCCCGGGCATTGTATTTTGACTAGGTATCCTGGTGGATAATAGCACAATTTTTTGACCTGCTTTTTCCTTTATATAAAGCCTCGTCTGCTTTTTTTATGCTGGCCTCAAGGCCTAAATTCAGATCAAACTGCGCTACTCCCAAAGTTATTGTCACGGAAAAACTCTTTCCCTGATATTGAAAAATTGCTGTCTCGACAGCTTTTCGCACTTTTTCGGCAGCAATTCGTCCGCCCTTTAGATCGGTATCAGGGAGCATCAATAAGAATTCTTCCCCACCCCATCGTGATACTTCATCTTGTTGTCTTATCGACAACCTTATGATATCAGCAATTTCTTTAAGAACTAAATCGCCGCAATCGTGTCCATATGTATCGTTAACATCTTTAAAATTATCAATATCAGCCAGGACAAGCGCCATTTTACCTTTTGTTCTGTTTAATCTTGACGCTTCGGCTTTCAGCCGCTTGATCATATACCTCCGGGTTGCGAGGTTAGTCACAAAATCTGTCATTGCGGTAATTTCCAGTTTCACCAGCATTTCACTTAATGCCTGGTTTTTTGTTTCCAGTTGTTTTACATATTCTTTTACTATGTCTTGCGATTTTTTCATTTGCAAATGGTTCTGCACCCGAACATAAAACTCCCGGGAATCAAATGGTCTTGTAATATAATCCTGGCCCCCGGCTGCAAAAGCATTAACTATGTCCTGAGGATTAGAAACGGCGGTAACGAAGACTACAGGAATCCCGGCAGTCGCAATCTGATTTTTTAGAACCCGGCAGACAGACAGGCCATTCATTTCAGGCATTATTAAGTCCAATAAGATTATATCAGGCATATTTTGGGTAGCTAAGTTAATTGCCATTTGGCCGCTATCAGCTACAATTATTTCATTTTCGCCCCCCAGAAGATCACAAATTATTGTAATATTTGTAGGGTTCTCATCAGCAATTAAAATCTTTGCCATAATGTCCTCCTGTTTTGAAAACATTATTTTTCCTGTCATTGTATAACATGGTCAGGCATTTTCGCTAATGATATAGGCGCAACTAGCAAAATACTAGATTAACAGTCATATACAGTGTCGACCGGTAACAAATAAAAAATCCTGAACCACAATCAGAGGCCCAGGATTTGACTAAGCTGTTTTGCTTTTTGTCTGCTTACAGGAATTTCGTGAACATAGTCTTTCATTTTAAGTAAATAGGTGTTATTAAACATCGGAGATATTTTCTCAACTTTATCAAAATTAACAAGATAACTCTTGTGACACCGGAAAAAGCTTTCTTCTTCAAGCCGCTCTTCCCAATAATTCAAAGATTGCCTTGTTCTGTATTTCTTTTCCCGTGTATGCACAACAACTTCCCGGTCTAATAATGTAAACATAATTACATCTGCAGGATTCAAAAGAACGATCCTGTCACCTTCTTCCAACGCGAAGATTTTATTAAACCGCTTTCCCCATTGTTTTCTGACGTTGGAAATCTTGGACTGCAATTCCACTTTTGCCTTATCATTATCAATCTTTTTGAGAATTTTTTGGATAGACTGGTCCACTCTTCCTGGAGAGAGTGGTTTTAGTATATAGTCTATGGCGTTAACATCAAAGGCTTTCACGGCATAATCATCATGTCCTGTTACAAATACAATGGCGGCATCAGGCACCGTTTTCATCATTTCTTCGGCAACAAAAAGCCCATTAACCTCAGGCATTTCAATATCCAAAAAAACCAGATCAGGCTGAAGAGATTGCATCTTTTCCAGGGCCTCAAGCGGATCAGTAAAAGCTGCCAGAATCTCAATCTCTTCATATTTCGTTAACAAAAACTTCATTTGCTTTAAAACAAGACTAACGTCATCAATTAAAACTGCGCGAATCAAACCGTATTCCCCCTCTC
>JAEYSJ010000390.1 GCA_023434855.1 Bacillota bacterium
TAAATTTTACTCTCCGCTTTGGAAACATGCGATTCATGGACTGCGCCACCTTCCACCAGGGAAGCCCGTCTATGTAATACAGCCGGAACATGGTCCTTACCTCACTCTTGGGGATAGACTCAATATATTCCTCTGCCTGTGTCATAAGCTCTAGTAACTCCGTCTCTTTGATATCCAGTACTTTCTGGAGTCTTTCAATAGCTGCCTTTTTCCGGTAATGTTCGGGTGTCGGATACCCTGTGATTCTGATGCTTCCATAAGTTCCGTCAGATCTGGTCCCTTTCACGGAATCGGAAACGATGCCTAGATTTCTTATCTGCTTATCCAACTGCTCCTTACGCCTGCAAATGTCCTTGATTTCCTCTCTCATCTCACAATACTGGACCAGTATTTCTTTGTCCAAATCATGTCACCTCCCTGCTGTCAAAAGTTTTTATATAATATCATGAATTCTGTTGCATATGTGGAACACACTCTAAATACCATATATTTACATTTTGCTTTTAAATTTGGTTTCTCCTGCCATTATCGTCTGATACAAACTCCCAACTGCAAACAATCTCCCGTGATCCTTACAGTCACAATTTATTTTATCCGTATCAGCAGGATATCTCTTATCACAGTACGGACATTTCTTGCTATTTGATATGGCTCTCGTCTTTTCCATCTTTCTCCACCTCCACCGATACAATTCTCACTCGCTCCTGGGGAACGTCTATGTATTCACCACTGTTAAGCAGGATCCCGATCAGACCGTCATTGCTGCCGATCATGGTCCCGAACTTCCGGACAGGATAAACCTGGACAGTGACTTTCTGTTTATCTAAAAGCTTCATGCTACACCTTCTTCCTTGCAGGAGGCTTCCTGCGCTTTGGATCCTGACACAGGCTTGTATATGTATAAGCTGGCATCCGCGCACTGAAACTCATAACCGGTGGTGCCTTTATAGCTTCATCCGCCTCAGCCTGTATGCGACTGTTTACGCTGGCTCTGTCTGCTCTGCAGTCTTTTGATGATTTTCTCAATGTATCCCTCCTTTTGGGCAATAAAAAACCAACTACCGAATATGATAGTTGGTTTATCATTTTAATATAATTCTGCTTTTTTAGATAAATATGCTCTTATGTCATTTTTTATCATATCATATTGATCGACTACTCTTTTCATTTCTGTTTTCATATCACAACTTTGAGATCTAGTAATCACATTATCTAATGCCTCCGAACATGCCCTTAAATACAATTCGATGGAATCATGTATCTTTTCATCTATGAAGAAAGTATTAACATTTAATTTATCACGTAAATTATCTATAGCAAATTGAGCATCAAACACTTTCTGTGGTAAAATCTCTTCATTTTTTGCCCAAAGCTTAAAAATAAAAGATAAAAGAATCTCTTTAACATCATTTATATATGGAGAAAGCTCCTTATATATTGATACTTCTTCATCGAAAAGCAGCTTGTTTTTGTATGAAACCTGCTCATTTAAAGACTTGGATTTTTCTATTTCTGATGATAATTCATGTTTTAAAATTTCTATTTCTTTCTCATACTGAGCTGTTTTCCTATTTAAATACCAATCAACAAAAACTTTACAAATTGCCCCAACTACAACGGAAAACCCTCCAAGTTTTGCAACCAAACTAATAATGCTTTCAAACAGCATCTCATATCCTCCAATTAGCAGATTTATACAAGCATTATAATATACAAGTTACCAACTATCAATATTCAATTATCAAAGAACAGTATTTCTTCAAACTTTCAGTTTAGTTGATATTCCAGTCCTCATTTCTGACTTGGTACGCATTGCCCAAATGTATCATTTCCGGGTAATTCTCCAGAGAGGTCTGTATGGCATACTTATCTATTTCCGTTGCGTAATACTTTCCAACATTCGCCCCCATTTTATCCAAGGCTATGTGTCCGCAGCTCATACCGTCATACATGGACATTACTTCTACTTCGTCCTCCGTGATTCCTGGAATGAAAGAAAGAACATGCGCTATCACATCTACCGTCCAACCATTTCCAAGCATTTTATAAGCCTGTGTATTGCTGACAGGGAAGATATATGTATCTGGTACAGTCTGCAATCTCATACATTCTTTTACAGTCAATTTACGGATTATGTAATATCCATCTGGCAGCTTAATTGGGTATTGCTTTTCCTTAATCGTGATCTGTCCGTTGCTTACTTCGTAAATTGGATAGGTTTTTCCGTCCCGAAACTCAATTACAAGGTTATCTTTTTGCACCGTTGTAAGCGTATTTGTTTTTCCCGAATACTGAGGTTCATAGTTTTGTTGTACTTTATCATCTTTATAACGTCCTCTTTCAGCTATACACATTGGGACTGCATATAATCCAGTTTTGGCACCCATTCCTCCTGCTCCTGCGCATATTGGTACTGATTTAGATTCAATGCTATATACTCTTTTTGATTGAACATTTAATAATTCACCATTTCCGTTTGGAAAAGTCCCAATACGAATAGGTTCTGCTACCATGCTTCTCTGCTTACGTTCTATTGTATTTTCAAGCAACGGTCCTTTGTAATATGATGCCGTCAACACATATGCTTTACCATCATCTGTAACGCCCACCGGTTCCGCAGCCATGTGTCGAGAATATGAATGTTGACTTGTCGGATCATAAGTGCCGGCAGTTCTATAATAATTTGCATCTAAGGTATAACTTTTCTCTTTCCAAGCTATTCCCGTTTCCAAAATATCCTTCAGCAGAATACCTCTATCTTCTGGCTGCGTAACTCCCGGTATATTGGTCCAGTACAATCTATTACGGTTCTGTGCTGATACCAAAGCAGAGTTAATTAATATCGGCTCAACGCCTAATTCTTTCGTGATCTGCTCCTTAATTGCAGGAGACATTGATTTATTGTTTTCATACAGGAAGTAATCAGGTTTATATTTCTTAAGTCCGATTACATAGTTCTCGAACAACTCCCACCCTAATCCCGATGGTTCTGTTTCTCTGTTCTTGGTCTGTGCTATCGACCAATGAGTACAAGGACTCCCACCAATATATAATTTAATCATTTTGAAAGGAGCCAGGATATCCTGTCACGGTGGCCACCGCTCCAGCCTCCTTTCAGTTTTTAATTAACTTGTTGCCTTTCCTGGCACACACTCAAAATGTATGTGCAACTCAGTCCGTCTCTTAGTTTTTATGTACACATGATCCCCGTGGATCTCCTTACCGCAGTATGAACAGATATGTGTTTCTACTGGCGGAGGTCCACCGGTCTTCTTTTTAGCTGGCATTCTTTTCACACCCTTTCACAATACCGTGAACAAGCTCCCTCAGCTGACCAGCATATTCAAGGACCAGATCTACATCCTGTTGAATGAAAGCTGCCTGACTTGCCTTTTTCATAATTCCAGATTCCCTGATTGCTGAATTGATCTCCAGATATTTCTGATCAGCCTGGGAACGTTCAATCTGTAAACCACTTAGTGCCACATCCTGAAGAATTCCTTTTGTCATTGTCCGAATTTTTTCTCTTAACTGATCATAGGATTTTCGGTACTTCGTTGTCAGAAGCTCCAAAGAAACGTTTTCCTTATTCCGTTTCAAGCGTTCCAAAAGAGACTGGTACTCATTCATATCTACATCTGTCAAATCAAAAATGTTAGCGTTAAACTCTTCTTGGGTTTTGTAAGCCAATTCGCTCATCGAGGAAGACATCTTTATGAACAGATCCACCTGCTCTTTGCTTTTAAACACAGGATAATGCCCTGGTACCATTCTGATATTGCTTTCCAGTATGCGTTTTTCCGCATATTTCTTAACTTCTTCTGTCATATCATCACCTTGGTAACCGGATTTCAGGTTACTGTAACCCTTTTTGTCAACATCATAGGTTACCGCTCAAACCCTTATAAAATATAGGTTTTCTTACTACGGTAACCCAGTAACCCACTTTTTTTAATTTCCCTACGCGCGAGACATTTTTATAAATGATTGTTAAAATTAATACACATATTTCAAAATTATTTTTCTATATATAAGAGTGTGATTTTTTAGGTTACTGGGTTACTGTACCCTAAAATTGCCCTCAAACCCTTATAGAATCTAGCTTTTTGCGGTAACCCCTCAAAGGTTACTCTTAGTGAAATGGAAGCTCTTCCTGACCGTTTTCAGCCTGATCTACCTTAACAAATCCATCTTTGTCCGCATCATCATTCAATTTGAGGAATACACAGCGTACTTTGTTTCCTTTGAAACTCTTGATTTTATCCATCTTTTTACCGCTGCTTTCTGCCTGTATCAGATCTTTCCGGTTCGCCCATGACAGAAAAGAGGTTCTTGAAAATCCTCCCTCTTTACATAGAGCAGTAAACGCTGTCGTGTAAATAATGGCGTACCCATTTTCGATTACGCCCCACTTTTCTATGTTCTCATTCTGAATGTCAAACCGCGCAGGGTTCATGGCGACCTTGTCCAGGATAAACTGATAGCAGCGTTCATTATCGGAAAGCTCGTTCCGGTCTACCAGGACCTCTTTAGCTTCCTCCAGACTGATATACTGCCCATCCTTAAATAGATAATCCGTGGCGATTTTGTCAGCCGTAAGGACGATTGAGAGAGACAGGCTTTGCTTCTGCATCTTTTCATCATCAGCCAGTTTACTAGCAAATTCCTGTTGAATCTCCCTGATCTTTTCAGTTCCCAGTTCCTTTATAACCTCAACAAACTCACGGCCGGCATGACCATAATTTCTCTTAACCAGTTCCGCTGTGCTGCCAGGGTTTTCAAAAACACGCTCTCCGCACTCTATTTCAAGAATACGGTTGATTGCTCCACCCTGGGTCACATAGGAACTTAAAGGACGCTCTCCATTTGTCAGAATACAGTTCTTCCAATGATTCTCACGGTTCAACCCCAATTCCTTGTTAGAACGGGTTTTCCCCTTGCCAGAACAAAGATCGTAGACCAATCCCTCAAAGTTGTCCTCGATCTTCCGATTCTTTTTACTGGAATCGTCCAGGATCAGAGGAAGATTGTT
>JAEYSJ010000011.1 GCA_023434855.1 Bacillota bacterium
CTGTCATCGCCCACCAACTCGATGTGCGAGATGCGAAATGCGGGTATTCGATGAGAATATCGTAAAACAATTGCGATATAAACTAAAGTAATGAAGATATCATGTCTTATCGCATGACGCCGGTCGCAAAACGAAAGTACGAAACGGCCCTGTGGTGTAGCGGTCTAACATGCCGCCCTGTCACGGCGGAGATCGACGGTTCAAATCCGTTCAGGGTCGCCATTTATTCTCTAACGCGCTAGACTAGCAAATATAAGAGATCTGTTGTTCCGGTTAATTTACCGGAGCAGCAGATCTTTCTTATTTAACGTATAGGATTTCCGGTGATTGCCCAGAATTATAATAGTAAAGCTCTTTAGAGATGGTAAGAAATACATAGCGAAGGGAGTGGTTGAATGTTTAAGAATCGTATAGACGCCGGGCGGGTTTTAGCTGAAAAGTTATTCCAGATGAAGCTGGTCCAGCCTTGCTTGTTGGCTGTACCGCGGGGCGGAGTAGTGGTAGCTAAGCCTATAGCAGAGAAGCTTAATGCGAAAATAGGAGTACTGGTTACCCGAAAAGTCGGTCATCCCCTTAATCCGGAAGTGGCTATCGGCGCGGTCATGCCTGACGGCGCTGTAGTATGGGACAGGGAGCAAGTCCGGGGCATTGGTATCACTCAGGAGTTATTCCAGCAGCTTGCTGAACGGGAATATGCAGAGATAAAGCGTCGTATAGCGGAATATACCGGTTCCGGCCAACTGCCGGATGTAAAAGGTAAAACGGTAATTATTATTGATGACGGTATTGCAACAGGTTATACAATCAGAGCGGCTGTCAACTGGCTGAAAACTCTTGATGCCGCCAGCATTATCATAGCCGTGCCGGTAGCACCGCCGGAAATAGTGCAAGAACTGTTGTTAGAAGTTGACGAAGTCATTTGTCCGGTTCAACCTAAAAATTTTGCTGCAGTAGGCATGTTTTATGAAGATTTTTCTCAAACGACAGATGAAGAAGTAATGAATATATTACAGCAGAATAGATAAACAATAAGCCGTGCAGTTTCAAGCTGCACGGCTTTAACGAACCATCTTATCATCTTATCATTTCCGAACGCTGCTGTATATTAAACTATGACTATGTACAGCAAAATGTATATACTGGGAATTATTTTTGCTGTATCAAAGACCACCGGTAAACTGGTGGTAATTTATTATTCAGTATCTAAAATCTAACAGTAATATTGCAAACACAAAAAAAGCGACGGTTATAAGTGTGCTTACCATAATTTACACCTGCCTTTATGTGATTGATTTTTCCGGTTACCTCCTTTACAGTGGTTTTTTAAGTTTTATATATTATAGCAGGAATATGTGACAGAAATATGATGATAGTGCCACTAGATAAATAATATATGCGCATTCTGAATTATGCGCAGAACACAAATACCGGATGATGAAAACAGTTGCTTATTCCAGGATGTCCCGCTTGCGTTATCGAGTTATGTATGCTATAATCCCTAATGAGAGAAAGGCATAGGCTATGTTATGCCTTAATTATGCGGGTGTAGCTCAATGGTAGAGCCCTAGCTTCCCAAGCTAGCCACGTGGGTTCGATTCCCATCACCCGCTCCAAAATAGCCTTATTAATGCGTGAATTTTAAGACTAGATAGATCATTTGATTTATCTAGTCTTTTATTTGCAGGAATATAAGACTACTCTCAACCCGTAGTTTAATTGAATATCAATTGGATAAATCAACTTCTCCCATATATTAGCATATGATAGCTTGAATTTCAAATAGCGTATCGGGTAGTATTTCTAAGAAAAAAGCCTCTAATGTACAAAAGCACAAAGAGGTAAAGATGAAAGAAATTATTTAGCTATAAAGTAAAGGATATATTGCTATTACCTCAAATTCCCAAACCGCTAAGTTGTTTTTTTGTCTAAAAACTTGCCCCAGAGCATTTCTAATCTTTGTAATAATAACTCTTTTTCTATGGGTTCAATGTCGCTATTTTGGATCTTCTGAGACAGATGATTAACTATTTTCCGAAACTCTTCTTCAGTCAATTTAATCACCTCCACTTTTGCCTTACCCTTATATATATAGAAGCTAATGGAGTAGATTATACATCATCAGAAGGATAAATCCCTGCAAGTACCCGGAATGTATTCTAAATACAACCTCTGAAAATTAGGAATAGGGAAGATTTACATTTTCATTACCTGTTGACAAAGAAATCAGGCCTTCCGGAAAAAGCTCCTAAAGGCCTGATTGTTGCTTTCTGCGCAATATAATAACGGTTACAAACGGTTACGATACAATTTTAATGTGGCAGCCAAGGGTCATCTCCCGCATCCAGCGGGCCGGCTTCTCTAACAGGTGGCATATTTGCAGCAGCATAAAAGTCTTCAAGATCAAAGATGCTGATCAGCATTGGAGCATCAGGTACACTGGAAAAGAGGCCGTTAACAAGTCTTTTCATAGCATACCTCCTCTTATTTATTTAATGCAGAACAAAGAATACCACAATATGTAGTATATGCAGCAAATATGTAAATATGCATGATCTATAATATTTATAAAAAAGACAGGGCGATTATTCCGTCCTGTCTTTAACAACTTGTTCAAGGGTCTTTATATATTCTTTTTCGTGTTGATTACGTTTTTCCTTTAAGGCGGCAGCATCCCGAATATTTATAATCTTGCTTTTATCGGACAAGCTTCATCACCTCCTGCAACTAGTGTTCCCTGGTTTGTTCTGATAATGCGAACCAGATGGTTTTTAAGCAAGGTATTATTTAACCATTTTATCAAAGGGAAGAGAAACGGGAGTATCGCTTTCTATCTTTAATTTTTCCGGTACGGGATCTGAAGGCGGGCATATTTGCGGGTGTGAGCAGTTTTTCGGTTTTTGTTCCATAGAGTAGCACCTCGCTTTATTTTACTCAGAATTTATAACTTTTCGGGCGACAGCTTCACTGTTTGAAAACGGAACGTTTTTTTATATAATAATTTATAATTCCCGGATGATAATTTAATAAACCTGTTTTTATGGGAAAGCTGCCTAAGCTAAATAATGTTGATTAAATCTATATTCAGTCGTAAAATTATAACTGGCTGTTAAACAAAATTTTAAACTGCGTTATAAAGAAGGGATGAGTTGTGAAGACTGTCAAATATTCAGCAACACTAATGCTTGCTGCGGTTACTGCAGGCTATTTTATCAGCTACCCATATAGCTCGTCCTTTAGCGGCGGGCTGATTAACAGCAGTTGCTGGGCAGCGATGGTCGGTGGGCTGGCCGACTGGTTTGCAGTGACGGCGCTGTTTCGTAAACCGCTGGGCATATCTTTTCGTACGGCAATTATTCCCCGCAACCGGGAGAGGATACTTAAGGATCTTGTCTGTTTAGTGGAACAGGACCTTCTTACCGGAGAAAATATTATTAAAACTCTTGCTAATTATAATCTTGCTGATCTAGTAATAAGTTATCTGGAAAAGGAGCAGGTCAGGCGGGGAATAAAAGAACTTTCCCACCGTCTTATGCAGGACATGCTGGCAAAAGTGGATACGAACGATATGGGCCGGTTTATTGAAGGACTGATTAAGGAAAATGCTGCGCAGATAAAAGTTTCACCGGTTTTGATTCAAGCTTTGGGATGGACGCTGAAAAACGGCTATGATGAAAAAATAATTACTTTTCTTCTCGGGGAACTAAGTGATATTGTCAGCAGCCGGCAGATGAGAACAGCGTTAATCATGTTATTTGAGAATGTTACGCAGGCCTATGAAAAAGATATGGCCGGTCGTACCTTTGTCAACCTACTGCTTGATATTTCGCCGGACAAGCTGGCGGATTACGCTCAGCAGGAATTGGTTTCATTACTGAAAAAGCTGTGGAATCCGGATCAGGCTGTCAGATTAAAACTGAAAGCATGGCTTGAAGGTTTGGTGATTCAGTTTAATGCCGATAGTAAGCTGCAAAACAAGGTCGAACAATGGAAAAACTCCGCGATTGCCAGCAGACTAAATATCCAGGCGCAAATTTCCTGTTACATTACTTATTTACGGGAAGCAGCTGCCACCCATGGGGGTGAAAATGCAAATTGGCTTAATCATATGGATAGTCTGATTGACAAGCTTATTGCCGGGTTTAAAGATAGTTATGGACAGCAGGCCATAGTTGACTCCTGGCTTAAATCCAGGCTGGAGGCGGCCTTGGATCAATATCACGGCTATGTTGCCTTAATTGTAAAAGAACGGCTGAATGAGTTTACCGATAAATTGCTGGTTGAATTTATTGAGTCAAAAGTAGGCAATGACTTACAGTTCATTCGCATTAACGGAGCAATAATCGGCGGTTTGGCGGGTACTGCCATTTACCTGCTTTCATACCTGGCGGAAAGGTTGTGGTAATAAGGTGAGCCGTTTTAATAAGGCAGACTTGGTGCTGTTGTCAGTTTTTATTCTTTTTGCCATATCCGGGGTGGGGAAGCTTTACTACCAGGAAAATTTGCTTGTAAAAGCGCTGTTTATTGCAATGGAGGCAGCTTTGGTCGGAGGCATAGCAGATTGGTTTGCCGTAACGGCTCTGTTTAGGAAGCCGTTGGGTTTTCCTTGGCACACAGCTATTATTCCGCGCAACAGGGAAAAAATCATTGACGCAACCGCACATATGGTTCAGCATGAATTTTTTAGCCGGGAAAAGTTAAAAACAAGGTTGGAAAATATTCGATTGATCGAATATATTGTTAAGTGGCTGGAAAGCGATACCGGCAGCCAAGTTTGCGGCACTATGCTGGCCCGGTTTACCCGGCATCTGGTAGAAACTATTGAACCCCGCGTTTTTGCTGTTGCAATTGAAAAGATGTTAAAAAATTATATAGTACAATTAAAACTGACACCAGCAGTAAGGGCACTGGGGGAGTGGGTGCTGCAAACCAGGCAGGATGAACAGTTTTTTGCTTACATCATACAGGAAATAGGCAAGGTAGTTTCCCGTGCCGAGACAAGGCAGGCAGTATATGACTATTTGGAAGGATATAAGCAGCAAAAAAGTGAGGGCTTACTGGCTAAAATGGTTGTTTGGCTGGGGGAAAAAACAAATGCAATAAGTATTAACGATGCGGCAGATTCGTTTTATCAGCAGCTTGTAGCCTTGCTTGCAGACTTGCAAGACCCCGGGCAACCTTTAAGGTTATGGCTGCACGACCGGCTGGAAGAGGTAGTCAGGCAGATTGAAATCAATTCAGAATGGCAGCAGGCCATTGAGGGCTGGAAGGAAAGTGTTATTACCCGGATTAGCTTAGCGGAAATTTTGACAGAAATAATTGCCGCTGCGATAAAAACGGTGGGTGAATCAGCCGCTAGTTGGGAGAATACCTTGCAAGATTGCGAACTTAAACAACAGCCAGGCAAAGCTGCCGAATCAAGAGATAACCTTTCATTAAAAGGCCTGATTGTGGCCAGCCTGGAAAAATATTGGTCGGTTTTTAAAGAGGACAGGGAAGTGCAGCATTGGCTGGAAGGCCAGATAAAAGATGCCATATATCACATTATTGACAGCGAACATCATTTTATTGGTGTTGTCGTGAAAAATGCCCTAAAAGGTTTATCTGACAAAGAATTGAACAAACTAGTTGAGGCTAAGGCTGGGGAAGATTTGCAATGGATTCGTATTAATGGTTCGCTTGTTGGCGGCGCTACGGGGTTTGCCGGGTATCTGATAATGCAATTTGCCGAAAAAGTCTGGCATAGTGGGCTATTGTAAGCTTCAAAATTTGGAAATTGGACTGCTGCTGTGATATAATAACTTAGATATTTCAAAAAAGTGAGGTAATCATTATGAAAAAAGCAATAATTGAAATGGAAAAAGGTAAGATAGTCATTGAATTGTTTGATAAAGAGGCACCTAAAACGGTGGCCAATTTCGAGAAACTGATAAATGAAGGCTTTTATAACGGCTTATCCTTTCACCGGGTAATCAAAGGCTTCGTGGCCCAGGGCGGCTGCCCTCATGGTAACGGTACCGGCGGTCCCGGCTACACAATTCCCTGTGAAACCCAGGGAAATCCTCATAAGCATGAGCGGGGCTCTCTTTCCATGGCCCATCGCGGACCCAATACAGGCGGCAGCCAGTTCTTTATCGTGTACGAACCGCAGCCGCATCTGGATGGCGTACATACTGTATTTGGCAAAGTGATTGATGGCATGGATGTAGTTGACCAAATTGAGCCAGGTGATCTAATGCAAAAGGTAACGATAGTAGAAGAATGATAAGAAAACAGGGTGCGACAGCACCCTGTTTTCATGATATGGAACGCACAAAAGAATAATTGTTTCCCGCCTGAGAGGAGAATTAAAACTTGGAAAACATTAATACAAACATTCTGCTGTTCTTACTGGCGGCCGGGTTTATTGCCTCGTTCATTGATTCGGTGGCCGGCGGGGGCGGGCTGATTTCGCTGCCGGCCTTGCTGTTGACCGGATTACCGCCCAATGTTGCTCTAGGCACCAACAAAATGGCCAGTGTAATGGGCAGCTGCACCAGTACCCTTTCTTTTATGCGCTCAGGCAAAATCGACTATCATTTGGTCAAGTATCTTTTTTGGCTGGCCTTTATTGGTTCGGCGCTGGGGGTATATATGGTGCAGCTTATGCCTCCTCATTTTTTAAAGCCGCTGGTCGTAGTAATGCTAATTATTGTAACTATCTATACTTTTACTAAAAAAGACTGGGGATATAAGTCGACTTACCAGGGTGCAAATAAAAGAATCGCTGCACTGAGCGGTTTAACAGCGTTCGCCCTGGGGTTTTATGACGGTTTCTTCGGTCCGGGAACGGGTTCTTTCCTGATTTTCGCTTTTTTAATGATTGGGTTTGATTTTGTAGTAGCCGCAGGAAATTCCAAAGCCTTAAACTTCGCCAGCAATATTGCGGCAGTGTTATGCTTTGCTTATTTCGGCTCAATAAACTATTATTATGGTATTCCCATGGGGCTTGTGATGATTGCCGGAGCAATGGCGGGCTCCCAGGTAGCAATTAAAAAAGGTGCCGGCTATGTGCGGCCCTTGTTTCTCGGTATGTCAATCGTGCTGATCGGCAAGCAATTGTGGGACATGCTGCGATAAGGTAAAAACCTGTTAAAACGGAGCCTTTTGGGCTCCGTTTTAATTTATTATACAAAGCTGGCAATAAAATTGGCATTTACAAAAGTGATTACCCCGGCAAGCTTTAATCCAATGACATTGTCGAATCCATCAACTACTTCACCTGTTATTGTAGTACCGTCAACTAAAGTAACCGTAATAGTAGCACCCTGGAAATTAGCTTTGATAAACTGAACGAGAGGACTAGGGAGACCAGGGACGAAGGGGGGGAAAGGGGGAAAAGGGACAAAACAACAGGCCATCAGTTTTTTACCTCCTAAAATAGTTAAAAAAGATTTAATTATTATTTTGGAATTAAATTAAGCTAGCAAAAACTAGCAATAAACAGCGCATTAATAAAAGTGATTACCCCGGCAAGCTTCAGTGAAATGACATTATCAAATCCGTCAACCACTTCGCCTGTTAGAGTAGTACCGTTTATTAAATTAACACAAATAGTGGCTCCCTGGAAATTTCTTCTGATAAACTGAACGAGAGGACTAGGCATTTAGTAACCTCCTAGTTTAGAATGGGCGACAATTTTTATTAAACGAAGCTGGCAATAAACAGCGCATTGATATAAGTTGTTACACCTGCGGCTAATAGCGCAATTACATTATCGAAGCCGTCAACGACTTCCCCTGTTAGAACAGTACCACTTACTAAGGTTACAGTAATAGTCGCTCCCTGGAAATTAGCTTTAATAAACTGAACGAGAGGACTGACCATTTTGTTAACCTCCTCAATATTTCTTTATATATTGAAAGATTTTAAAGAT
>JAEYSJ010000114.1 GCA_023434855.1 Bacillota bacterium
AGGCTATTTGGATCAGCTCAATACCATGAGTAAATTTTTATTGACTGATTTTAACGAAATTCACCGCGCGGGTTATGGCTTGGATGCCAGTGCACCTGACAATACGGGCAATAATTTTTTTGGCGCCGATACCGGTGTAATTGGCACTCCGGCAAACGGCAATTGGATTGATGGTCTGAAAGTTAGCTCGGCCTTATTTGCTACCAGTCCCAATAATGGGCTGAATAAGATCGCAGCGAAAGCAAAGGCCACCGATGGCGATGGCAGCGGCGACTGGGCTGTCAAAATGTCGGAAGCACTCAAAACTACGAAATTCAGTTCCCTGAATAATAGCACACTTGATGGTTATTACAATTCACTGGTAGGTGCAATGGGGGTTCAAACCCAAAGCGCGAAAAGCCTTACCGAGAATCAGAAGGTTCTGGTTAATCAGGTGAATAACTGGCGCATGTCTATTTCGGGTGTCAATATGGACGAAGAAATGACCAATATGATCCGTTTCCAAAAAGGCTATAACGCTGCGTCACGGGTAATGACGACAATGGATGAAATGCTGGACAAGCTGATTAACGGGACTGGCGTAGTCGGCAGATAGTGGTAGGTTTTAAACTCTATGGTGAGGTGAGTTTCTAGTGCGTGTAACCAATAATATGATAACAGGCAACTATTTATATAGTCTTAATAAATCGCTGGAACGGCAAAATACCATTCAGGAACAATTATCTGACGGTAAGGCAATTCACCGGGCCTCAGACGACCCTATTAAAACCATTCGTGCACTCCGGTTCAATACAAGCCTTGGTGGAAATGAACAATATACGCAAAACCTCAAAGATGCTGTATCTTGGATGGATACTACTGATGGGGCTTTGCAGGATATCAGCAGCATTACTATTCGGGCTAAAGAATTGGCGATCAAAGCAGTTGCGCCTAATCCGACCGAAGGTTTTAAAGCAATTGCCAATGAGATAGATGGTATTATTAATCAGTTGGTTCAAATCGGCAATTCAAAGCTTGGCGATCGCTATGTTTTCTCCGGACAGAAGGATAAGACAGAGCCTTTTACCACTGTAAAAGATGCGTCAGGCAGAGTTACGCATGTTGTATATAATGGTGACAACAACAAACTGTCTATGGTGATTCAGCCTGGTTTGGCAGATGCTAATAAAGACAGTGTGAATCTGACTGGAGTGGAAGTTTTTGGACCAGTGACAACAGCCGCTGACGGAAATCCTACAGTTACCATGTTTGATAACTTGATTGCTCTACGCGACGAACTAATGAAAGAACCGCCTGATTTAACGAAAATATCCGGTGAGCCGGCTGCTTCGACTATTCAAGGTAAAATGGATGCTGACCGCAATGCTATGCTGCTGCAGCAAACCTACATTGGAGCCCGGATGTCTACTTATGAGATGTCGCTAAATTTATTGCAAGATAATAACACGATTATCAGTGCTGATTTGGCAGCCAATGAAGATCTCGATATTCCGAAAGCAATCATTGATGCTAAATCGGCTGAGAATGTCTACAATATGGCATTAGCTGTTGGTGCCCGTATTATGCCGATGTCCCTTGTAGACTTTCTGAAATAAGCCATGGTAATTTCAAATATTCGACTTCATATAGAGAGTCAGCCGGCTAAAACTGAACTAAATATTCAAAAAACGACCTTCAATCTCAGCACCACTCCTGCGACGCTATCGATTGAAACTGAACCGGCTATAGTAGAGATTACCAGCCGTCCTTATGGAACACTGGAAATTGATCAGTCCCCTTGCCGGGCCTCTATGGGGATCAAGGATTTTGGAACAATGTCCCGTGAGGCTGCCGAAAAAGGTAAACAGGCAGTGCTGGATTATATGGCCAATCATGCCCAAATCGGGGACCGTATGGCTAAGATAAAAGAAGATGTTATATCTAATGTTGCAGCGGAAGTGACCAGCCAGCCCATGCCTAGCATATCCTGGGGCTGGAAAGACTCGCCGATTATCCGGTATACAGCTAATCCAGTTAAATTTAATCCTCAACCTGCTAAGCTGGACATAACGTCAAAACGGGGAACAGTGGATATTGACTACCGGGAAGGAGAAGTGGGGCTGCGCATGACCCAATATCCCAGTATCCGTTTCTGGACAACTGGTGGCAACATAGATCTTACAAAATAAATAAGGCGCTTGGGTGCTCCCAAGCGCTCTTATTATGCCTATATACTGCTTTAGCTCATTGTCATTGCGAGGAACGCCGAGACGTGGCAATCTCATTTATGCTTGTATACTGCTGCCTCGAAGATGATATATAATATAATTATAATGTTTATATGCTAATTTATTTATACTTTATTGTCATTGCGAGGAACGCAGTGACGTGTCAATCCCATCTTTTCATCTGAAATAAACAAAAGAGGTGCGACCATGAAAATTCAATCAACACGTTTTGGTGAACTGGAAGTTTCCATAGAAAATATTCTTAAGTTTGGCCAAGGCATTCCTGGTTTTCCCAATGAAAACGAATTTGCTTTTTTACCTTATGAAACAGGCAGTCCCTTTGGTTTTCTTCAGTCTACTCGGGATGCAGACCTGACATTTCTAATTGTTGAACCTTTTTCCTTTTTGCCGGAATATACCTTTGAACTTACCGATGAGTGGAGTAACGAAATCGGTGTTTCAACAGATAATCCGCCCCAAATTTTCAATATCGTATCGATCAAGGAGCCGTTGCAACAGTCTACGGTCAATCTCCTCGCCCCGGTAATCGTCAATTGGCGGGATCGTAAAGCTAAACAAATTATCCTTGAAAAGGTAGAATACACAACAAAGCACCTTCTATTTCCTGGTGGGCTTCCTGAGCAGACTACCCGAGGAGGGGAATAATATGCTGGCTTTAACACGACGAGTAGGAGAGCGGATCGTCATTGGTGATAATGTAGTTATTACGATAGTCGATATAAAAGGGGACAGTATCCGTCTTGCTATCGATGCGCCGAGAGAAATAAAAATTTACAGGGGAGAAATATTTGATGCTATTGCAGCCGAAAATAAGGCGGCTGCTGTACCACAGATACCGGCAACTTTTGACGCTTTGAAAAAACTTCACAAGAAATAGGTTATCGTGCTAAATTATTAAAAATTTCTTTGGTTTTATTAACTTGAGGTAATTTAGTGAGCTAGAATAAGTAAAACGATTAGTAAAGGATATTTTAGTCAAAAATCGACAAATTTGAACTTTAATCCGAGTTAAAACTCCTGCGATAAAGTATATGAGGATGTTAGCAGGAGAGTTTTCCAGCGGCCGATGGAAGACGAAACTGATACTCATTCAAAGTGACTCAGGCAAGGATGCTTGAGATCGAAAATTCAGGGAGGAATACACTCATGATTATTAATCACAATATGCCAGCCCTTAATACCTATAACCGTTTGTCTGCAAACAACGGTGCTACCAGCAAATCGCTGGAAAAATTATCTTCCGGTCTTCGCATTAACCGTGCTGGCGACGACGCTGCGGGTCTTGCAATCTCCGAAAAAATGCGCGGTCAGATCCGTGGTCTTGACCAAGCAACTCGTAATTCGCAAGACAGCATTTCAATGATTCAGACTGCAGAAGGTGCATTGAATGAAACTCACAGCATTCTGCAACGTATGCGCGAATTAGCTGTACAAGCTGGTAACGATACCAATACTGACGTTGACCGTGGCGAGATCCAAAAAGAAATTAACCAGTTGACTGACGAAATTGATCGTATTGCCAATACTACTGAGTTTAATACACAGAAGTTATTAGATGGTAGCAAAAAAGGTCTTGTAGATAAAGAAAATTCTCAAGTTACTCTTCAAGTTAACACTAAGCAAGATATTAAAATTAGTGGTAGTGCGCCAACAGCTTTAGCCTCAAGTGGCGTTATTATCATTACCGCAGGTAGCCTTGCATCTGCTGGATTCTTTAGTGATGGAACTGGCGGAGCAATGTTCACTGCTGCTGTAGGTGGCGGTATCAGTATCTATGTTGCAGGCCAATTAACTACTGCGACTGTTACTGCTCTCGGTAACACTGGTGCTACTATTGCTATAAATGGTGGAACGATCACTTTATCGGGTAATTTTGCCAGCATGTCATCCGGTGAAAGCATTACGATTGGCGTAAAGGCAAAAGTAGATCAATCAACTAAGATTGACGACTCTTTCAGCATGCAGATTGGCGCTAACAGTGGTCAAAACATAATTGTTGGCATTAATTCAATGAAAGCCAAAGACCTTAACCTTCGTCAAACTGCGAACGGTGAATCAGATGTTGCACTGAGAGTTGGGAACTATTACCAGGCTAGTGGTGCTGTTACCCTCATTAATAACGCTATTGAAACCGTATCTGCAGAACGTTCCAAACTGGGTGCCCTCCAGAACCGTCTGGAGCACACCATCAACAATCTGAGCGCTTCCAGTGAAAATCTTACCGCTGCCGAATCCCGTGTTCGCGACGTAGATATGGCGAAAGAAATGATGAACTTCCAGAAAAACAACATTCTTTCACAAGCTGCTCAAGCTATGCTGGCGCAAGCTAACCAACAGCCTCAAGGTGTGTTACAGCTTCTCCGGTAATTCGGAATTTACTATTCATAGGGGCCAGAGTATATACTCTGGCCCCTATTTAGTAAATTAGAATTTAGAATATGGGAGTTGGGTGGGCTAAGTCCTATATTCTAAATTCTAATTCAATTGAAAGGACAGTATGCACAATGAAAATATCAGCTTGCATGATTGCCAAAAATGAAGAAAAAGTAATTGCCCGCTGCATTGAGAGCTACCGCGAGGCAGTAGATGAAGTTATTGTCGTTGATACCGGCTCTACTGACCAAACGGTCGCTATTGCCAAAAGCCTGGGGGCGAAGGTCTTCTATTTTCAGTGGATTGATGATTTCGCAGCCGCGAAAAATTATGCCCTTTCCAAGGCTAAGGGTGACTGGATTGTCTTTTTGGATGCTGATGAGTATTTCGCCAATGGTACCGGCAGTAATATACGCCCCCTTTTGCAAAATTTAGACAAAAATTTTATCGGTCTAGGCTGCCGAATGCTCAATGTTGATGAGGTCAGTGGACAAATTAGTACTGAAATTAGCCATACAAGGATATTTAAAAACGACAAATATCTTCGCTATGCCAACCCCATTCATGAGCAGCTCTTTTACCGGGGCAAGAAGGGAGGCGAGCAGCACTTTTATATGGTAGACCGACAGCAACTTATTCTTTATCACACCGGCTATTCAGAAAATATCACGCAAGAGAAGGCAGAGCGAAACCTGGCGCTGCTTAAGAAACAGCTAGACGGCGATAGTGCGCCAAAGCCGGAATATTATTATTACATTGCCGACACTTATTTTGGCTTGCAAGAGTGGGATAAGGTCATCCACTATATTCGCTTGTTTATGGCTACTGGTGCCAAACTGAGCAATCTGAATGTACGGATGCATGCTATTTTAATTATGGCTATGGTGAATTTGAACTATCCTGCTGATGAAATTATGGAAGAAGTGACGATTGCTATCGGGAAATTTCCGCGAAATCCTTTCTTTCGTTTTTATAAAGCCAAATCCTTATATGATGAAAGACGATATGAAGCTGCCTGGTTCGAAGTACGACAAACCTTGCAATTGCATGAAGCTTATGAAGATATCGAAATGAATCTTATGCCTGCTAATCTTGGCAGCCTGTACAATATGCTGGGGGCTATCAGTGAATTTAAAGGCGACAGTAGCGCGGCAGTCGGCTATTATCTGGAAGCCTTAAAATGGTACCAGTATGAAGCAACTGCCTTTGATCGTCTCATGAAGCTTATACGGACGCAGCCACTGGCGGAGATCGTTGCTTTTCTTAATACCTTATATGACCTTGATAAGGAAGCCGATCTGGACTTTTTGGCAACCTCTCTTATCAATCAGGCTATGCCCCAAGTGCTGGCTTACTATACCTCCTTACGGGAAAAAAGGTACCCTAAACAAGACTACGTAGTACTACAAATGCTGGTGGCTAACGGGCATTATGACAAAGCATTTGCCGCCATATTGGAGTGTTATGCCAGCGACAAGGATGAACGTCTGGCACTGATAGCGGCCACGGCGGCAGCCTTAAGCGGTAATGGAGACTATATGGCGCAGGTCGCAGAGCAACTGCCGACTGCCTATGGCAATATACTCAAAGCTTACAAAGGCGGTGCTATGCCGCTTAATGAAGAAGATAAAGCCGCTTTTATCAGCATGGCGCGCATATTCATTCTCTGGGCAGAGCCGCAAGAAAGACAGCAACTGCTTAGTCTGGCCGGTCAGTTTTCGGATGACATGTCTGCCGTCATTGGTCACTTGTTTTTGTTAGAGGGGCATTATCAAGCCTCGCTTGCTTATTACGATGCTGCGGTAGAGCATGCTTTGGCCGCAGGCCTCTTGGTGTATCCGGTTAGCTACTTCCATCAGGGCTACTGCCTGCATCGCCTGCATGACCCGGTTGGCGCTGCCGAGGCTTTTGTCAAGTCTTATCAGGCAGGTTATCGTATAAACGATATTTATGAGTATTTGAGGTGGAATGTTGATAAGCTTGACGACGGCAACGTGAAAGAGAGGGTTAAGGAAATAATGCTTACTGCGACCGTGCAAGATGGGGTCGTTCATTAGAAAGGTTCCTAAGCATATTTTACTGCGTAGAGAGGAGAATAATGGATGAAGGTAGTTATACTTGCGGGCGGTTTGGGGACACGAATCAGTGAAGAATCGCACTTGAAACCGAAGCCTATGATCGAAATTGGAGAACGCCCGATTATGTGGCATATCATGAAATATTATTCTGCTTATGGCTTTAATGAATTTATTATCTGCTGCGGCTACAAGGGTTATATGATCAAAGAATATTTTGCTGACTATTATCTGCACGGTTCGGATGTAACATTTGACTTTACAGATAGCGGAAAAATGATTGTTCACTCCAATGGTTCCGAACCATGGAAAGTGACAGTTGTTGATACTGGCCTTAACACCCAGACTGGCGGCAGAATCAAGCGAATTCAAAAATATGTTGGTGAGGAACCGTTTATGCTGACCTATGGTGACGGTGTGGGCAATGTCGACTTGAACACGCTTCTTGCTGAACATAAAGCATTGGGACATATGGCGACACTGACAGCAGTACAGCCAAGTGGGCGCTATGGCGTGCTTGATCTTGACGAAAACAAAAACCTCGTTGTTGGTTTTCGTGAAAAAGCGCAGGAGGACTCCAACTGGATTAACGCAGGATTTATGGTATTGGAACCTGGGGTTTTTGACTACATAGACGGTGATAGCACGGTGTTTGAGCGTGATCCTATGGAGTGCATGACCCAAAATGGCAAGCTTGGTGTGTACAAGCACTATGGTTATTGGCAGTGTATGGATACACAGCGGGATAAAGGTGCGCTGGATCACTACTGGAATAGCGGCGAAGCTCCCTGGAAGGTGTGGAAGTAGCTTTGGATCTTGAACTCTTGAAGAAAACCTACTCCGGACGGACGGTATTAGTGACTGGTTGCAGCGGTTTTAAAGGCTCCTGGCTGTCAGTGTGGCTCACAACTTTGGGAGCTAGGGTTATAGGGTACTCGCATAAACCGCCGACAGAACCGGCGATGTTTCGGGCTTGTGGTTTAGGCAAGCATATCATCAGTATCGAAGCGGATGTTCGTGATGAAGCCGCATTGACGCAAGTATTCAAAATCTATAAGCCGGAAATCGTCTTCCACCTGGCAGCTCAGCCGCTGGTACGTTACTCGTATCTTGAACCCAAGGAAACTTTTGAAACCAATGTAATGGGTACTGTCAATGTATTGGAAGCAGCGAGGCATACTGAGACAGTTAAGTCTATCGTTGTAGTTACAACCGATAAATGTTATGAAAATCGGGAATGGGTGTATGGTTATCGGGAAACCGACCCAGTCGGCGGCTATGATCCCTATAGCGCCAGCAAGGGCTGTGCAGAGCTTGTCGTGAACGCCTTTCGCAACAGCTTTTATAGGGGAAATGGGATCGGTTTGGCGTCTGCCAGGGCCGGGAATGTTATTGGCGGCGGTGACTGGGCAGTTGATAGATTGCTGCCTGATTTTGTTCGGGCGGTCGTAGAT
>JAEYSJ010000128.1 GCA_023434855.1 Bacillota bacterium
CACATGTCCTGACGAGCGTTTTGAAGTCTTACGATAAGAAATCCACGGTCTAATGAATATCATCAATCAAGTAGGGTGGTCCCGCTTAGCCAAGGAGATAGCAGAATAGATCTCTGGCTAAGCGGAAATAGCCGCCATTTAAATAATACGGCCAATTAGCTGCCGGTCTAAGGAGGTAATGTTCATGCGTGTGGCCTTTGCTACTATGGGTCAAGATAAGATTGATGCCCATTTTGGCGCAGCTCCTGCTTTTGCCATCTATGATGTTACTCCTGAAAATTTTCGGTTTATCGGCATGGTTCACCTTCCGGAAAAATTTGCCGAAGGCGATGTTGATAAGGTCGAAAGCCGTGGGGAGATGCTCAGAGGATGCGCTGTGGTTTATTGTACCCAGATTGGGGGTCCGGCTGCAGCCCGGCTGGTTCAGCTGAACATTCACCCGATCAAGGCGAAAGAAGGGACCCTGATCGAAGGCGAATTGCAGCGTTTTCAAGCAGTGCTCAAAGGGAATCCGCCGCCATGGCTGCGTAAACGCTTAACTGAAGAAATGAAAAGCGAGGAGGAAACGTCATAATGGATGTGTACAAAGGAAAAACTTTCGGTGAGTTGGAATGGACTCCTAAATTTGTAACAAGTATTGATCCTGAAAAATGTATTGGCTGTGGCCGCTGTGTCAAAATATGCTCCCAGGGTGTTCTGGGTTTTGGCAACAAAGACGACGATGAGGATGCGGACAGAATGCAGGCAAACATTGCCAGAAGAGAAAGATGCATTGGTTGCCGGGCCTGTGGCCTTACTTGTGTCAAAAAAGCCTACAGCCACGAACCTAAAGCAGTATAACAGCAACAGAACGGGCGACCCAGAATCATTATTTGAATTTTTATATTGAGTATGTCCGTGGAAGGCCCTCCTTCCAACGCGGGGAGGGCGCCAATGGATAAAACCAAAAGTCAGTGAGGTGAATAATAATGCAGGAAAATGTACGGCCAGAGCCGGCCATTGAAGAAAGAAAAGATTCCATTCAAACCAAAGGCAAACAAAAACAACAGTTAAAGTGCGATACCGACAGCGTTGCCGGCTGTGTGAGCCAGCGGGCATGTGTATACTGTGGCGCCAGGGTCGTGCTGAATCCTGTTACTGATGCTATCCACCTGGTGCATGGACCTATCGGCTGTGCCAGCTATACCTGGGATATCCGGGGCAGTCTGAGCAGTGATGCCGAACTTTATCGCTTTAGCTTCTCAACTGATTTACAGGAATTAGATGTGATCTTTGGCGGGGAAAAGAAATTGACCCGGGCAATTGACGACCTAGTCCAAAAGTATCATCCGAAATTAATTTTTGTTTATTCAACCTGCATCGTCGGGGTGATTGGCGACGATTTGGAAGCGGTTTGCAAAGCTGCCGCCCGGAAGCATGGAATTGAAGTAATTCCAGTACAGTCCAGCGGTTTTACCGGCAACAAGTCGGCAGGTTATCGCGCTGCCTGCGATGCTTTGCTGAGACTGATCAAACCAGACGAAAACGAAAAAATCCTCAAAAATAATACTATTAACTATTTAGGTGATTTTAATCTGGCCGGAGAGGTCTGGATTATTAAAAATTACTTAAAAAAAATGGGTCTCGAACTAAATGTGGCTTTTACCGGAGACTCAAATTATGAAACTTTGAAAACTGCGACGAAGGCGTCCTTAAATATCGTACAGTGCGCCGGATCGATGATATATTTAGCAAACCAGATGAAAGAACTTTATGACATTCCTTATCTCAATGTCTCCTTTTTGGGACTGGAAGATACTTCAGACTCCCTGCGCCGGATTGCCAAAACCTTTAATGACCTGGACATAATGCGGCGTACGGAGGAACTAATTAAAGCTGAAACAGCAGCAGTGACTGCCGACATTCAGTCCTACCGGGAAAAATTATTAGGTAAAAAGGCTGCCATCTACGTAGGCGGAGGGTTTAAAGCCATATCCTTAATTAAGCAATTCCGTGAGATAGGGATTGATGTGGTCATGATTGGCACTCAGACCGGCCGTCAGGAAGAATATGACACGATAAATGACCTGGTGGATGACGGCACAGTAATTTTGGATGACGCCAACCCATCCGAATTGGAAAGATTTATGGTGGAAAAAGGCGCTCACCTGCTGGTGGGTGGAGTAAAAGAACGGCCTTTAGCCTATAAGCTGGGGATAGCTTTTATCGATCATAATCATGATCGCAAGCACCCTTTAAGCGGTTACGTAGGGGCAGTTAATTTTGCCAAGGAAGTGTATTCCACCGTTTGTTCTCCAGTTTGGAAATATACCGGCGACATGGGAGGTTTATATGGCCAAAGAGACAGCCGCATTTCGCAATGTCAATGAAAACCCTTGCAACATGTGTATGCCGATGGGTGGCATTCTGCCTTTCAAAGGAATAGAGCAGGCCATGGTGATCATTCATGGCTCCCAGGGCTGCAGCACTTATATGCGCAGACATATCGCCGAACATTTTAATGAACCGATTGATGTTGCCTCCTCTTCAATGAACGAAAAGGAGACAGTGTATGGGGGAGAAAACAATTTAAAAAAAGGACTGGATAATTTAATCAAGGTATATAATCCCGGATTAATCGGGGTCCTGACCACTTGTCTGGCGGAAACCATCGGGGAAGATATTGAAAGAATAACCTATAAATATTTGCAGGAAAAGGGCTTAGATTTACCAATAGTTACTGTACCTACCCCCGGTTATGGCGGCACTCATACTGAAGGCTATTTCCTGGCAGTAAAACGAATAATCGAAAAATTAGCCCAACCGGCGGCAAGGCATTCGCGAATTAATATTTTCGTTCCGAACCTCAGTCCGGCAGATATTCGGGAGATTAAGAGAATTCTGCAATTAATGGGTGCTGAGTATACTCTTTGTCCGGATTTCTCCGATACCTTGGACCGCCCTTTCATTAAGCCCTACAAAAAGGTTCCAGATGGAGGAACAAGGATAGAAGATATTGTTGCTATGCCGGGTGCTCCGGCTACCATTCAGATCGGTGTTGCTGTGGATGATCGCAGTTCGGCCGGCAAATACCTGGCAGATAAATTTGGAGTACCGCTATATCAGGTGCCAATACCTGTCGGAATCGAAAATACTGACACATTTATCAATTTATTACAGCAGCTTACCGGTAGGGATATCCCAGAAAGTCTTGTCATGGAAAGAGGCAGGCTGCTGGATTGTATGATTGACTCTCATAAATATAACTTTCAGGGCCGTAGTGTAATTTACGGTGAACCTGATCAGGTTTATGCCAATACCCGTACTTGTATGGAAAACGGAATTTATCCTGTGGTAGTGGCAACAGGCAGTAAAAATGATAAACTGGCGGTTCTTTTTGGAGAACTTTTTGATCAGTGTCCTCATCAGGTGAAATTTCTAAATCAGACTGATTTTGCTGAAATCCGAGCTGAAAGTGCTAAGCTGGGAGCCAATATAGCGATTGGACACTCAGACGGTCGTTATTTAACTGAAAGAGAAGGAATTCCTTTGGTTCGAACAGGTTTTCCCATTCATGACCGGGTCGGGGGGCAACGCTTACTCTCGGTAGGTTATACCGGAACAACCATGTTTCTGGATCGCATCACCAATACATTACTGGAAAATAAGTACCGTAATTACCGTAGTACTATGTATGAGAAATTTTATCTAAGTAACGATGACAATGTTAACGCTCAACGGGAAGGTCGGGGTGAAGAAAATGAAGTGCGCTGCTCATGAAAGTTTAAATAAATTAAACCAAGAGACGCTGGAGAAAATCGGCAAGCATCCTTGCTACTCGTCCGATGCCCAGCACAAGCATGCCAGAATGCACCTGCCCGTGGCACCTCAATGTAACATCAGCTGCAATTACTGTAACCGGAAGTACGATTGTTTGCATGAAAGCAGACCCGGGGTTACCAGCGAGGTTCTGACTCCGGAATCTGCCAGAGAAAAATATTTAGCAGTCAAGGAGAAGGTAGAGAACTTAAGTGTTGTAGGAATCGCTGGTCCTGGCGACGCTCTGGCCGACTGGACGAACACTAAAAATTCTATCCAGCTGATTAAGGAATATGACCCGGCGGTAATATTCTGTCTTTCTACTAACGGACTGCTGCTACCTGATTATGCAGCTGAAATTGTAAATTTGGGTATCAAACATGTTACTGTTACGGTAAACACCCTGAAACCGGAGACAGGAGCCCGGATTTATAAATACATTAACCATCATGGCAAAAGGTATGAGGGAGCCGAAGGAGTTAGCATCCTACTCAAAAATCAACTTGATGGTATCGCTTATCTGGCCGGACACGGAGTAGCAGTCAAAGTAAATATTGTAATGATTCAGGGTATTAACGACGGAGAGATTCCGGCAATTGTTAAAAAAGTAAAAGAATTAGGAGCCTTTATCACCAATATTATGCCATTGATTCCTGCTTCCGGCAGCGCCTTTGAAAACTATCCGCAGACCAGCATGACTGATGTCAACAATATGCGTAAAATTTGCCAAGTGGATTTACAGCAGATGACCCATTGCCGGCAATGCCGGGCTGATGCCATTGGCCTACTGGGTAATGATAGATCTTTAGAATTTAGATGCCAATCTAACCTGAAGGCAGTTCCTGAAACTAATCCGGGAAGCTCGGGGAAGACATATAGAATAGCTGTAGCTACGAAACATGGTCGATTGGTTGACCAACATTTTGGTCATGCACAAGAGTTGTTGATCTACCAAGGTGACGGAGATAAATTTGAATTAATAGAAAAACGCCAAGTGTCCAAATACTGTACCGGTGTTGAAGAATGTGAACCACAGGAATTAGTTAAAGAAGCAACTATTCAGGCTATCAAGGATTGTGATGCCGTGATATCTCTCAGGATTGGCTATGCGGCTAAACAAAATCTGGCGCAAAACAATATCGCCAGTGTGGAATACTACGACAGTGTAGAAAATGGTTTAAAGTATACTGTGCAAATGTTAAAAGCAGTTTAAGTTACTCTGAAACTTTTAGAGACTGTTTAAAATGCTCAGATTTAGTGTTCTGATTCATCCGTTGCTACAACGCATAGAGGCATTTTGCAACAGACTCTGTAAGGAGAGAATCTAGATGGGTAGAGATATTGCGGTCTGTGTCGGCAATAATGAAGAAACGACTACGCTGGAACAACCAGGCAGGATTATTGTTTACAAAAAAAAACAAGGCCAGTGGCAAGAAATACGGGAAAGAGAATTTACTTTAGGGCAGGCGCAGGGAGTAAGGGAACTACGGGCCAGAATAGCGGAAATGGTGGATTTTCTTGCTGATTGTAAGGTGTTTGTCGGACGGTCTATAACTGGTCTGCCGTACTTCGAGTTGGAAAAGGCCGACTGCAGCGTCTGGGAATTTGACGGCAAACCATTGGATTTTCTGGATTACGTATTGGAAAAGGAAGAAGAAAAATCAGAGAATACAGATCAGAAACAATCTATCGCCATGCCTGCGCCGGAAGCCTTAGATAACGGCTGTTACCGCATATCGATAAAAGAAATTCAGGAAAGAGATACAGGGATTACATCAAAACAAGCTTTGCAGCCGGTTTTACGGCAGCTAAATTTCTCACAGTTGGAAGTAATCTGTAATCATATCCCCCCCTGGCTGGAAGCCGAACTGGCAAGTGGTAACCTACAGTGTGTCAATAAACAAAGTACTCCTGGTGAAATCAAAGTTATTATTCGTAAAAAATCGTGTGGGAATAATGTTGTCTAATCAAGCTGTCAGATGCCTCGAACTGCTTAGAAGCCGTCAGCTGCGAGGCGCGATGAGGACCGGAACGTAAGCGTACTGGTTGTACGCTGGAGTGAGGACCGCAGGAGCAACGAAGCAGATGACGGCTTATAAGCAGTTCCCCCCTCAGAGAGAAAAATCTTAAATATTTGGAGGAGGTCGATAGTATGGGTAATCCGATAATTTGCCATGATCAAACACTATGTGAAGGTTTTTTAAACGGTCTGGATCCGCAGGGTTTGTCATTCATAATTCGGATGTTGCAGAAAATACAAGTATGCAACATGGATGTACCCATCGTGGACATTCGAAAATATAAATTGCCTGAAGAGCTACTGCAAGATAACCTGCGGGGAAAAATTCACCCATGTCGTAAAGAAATTGCTTTGGCTTATGAATTAGGTTATCAAAAAGTGATTGTTGGTTACAGACATTATCCAGGGCAGAATTTGACCTTGGATTTGTGTGTTGCTTTGGATCGTATTCGAAGCTTGGGAATGGAAGCGGTTTTGCATATAGAGAATGCTTCGCAATTGGATATTCATGAATTTGCAAATTTCTGGCCGGTCTTAGAGGGCTTTGCGATAAAAGCATTTGTTTACGGTGATAAAGATAGTCTACTGGATCCATTTGCTACTTATGACACATTAAGTGAATTACAGAAAAGTGCTCCTTGCAAGCTGGAGTTTCATGGGCATAACGCTTATGGGATGGCTACGGCCAATGTAATAAGCGCCATACGGGCAGGGGTGCGCAGTGTTGCTACTGCTGTTGCCGGTGTAGGGAAGCGGGGGCATGCTCCTTTTGAAGAAGCCATGATGGCCGCAAAACATTTATTGCAGGAAACCGGGGCCGGAATTGACCAGCAGTTGGCACCGTCCTGTGAAGCTATTGCCCAATGTTTAGGACTGCAATTACCGCTGGATAAGGCTGTAGTAGGAAAAAACATTTTTGCCCACGAATCTGGTCTGCATGTTTTTGGTGTTGCTAAGAATCCCGGGTTATATGAAGCTTTTACACCTGAGGAAGTTGGTCTGACCCGGCATTTAGTTGTTGGCAAACATGCCGGTACAACTTCACTCCAGGTTAAATTGCGCGAGCGGGGCATTGAACTAAGTGACACTGCTGCCCAGAAGCTGTTAAAAAAAGTGCGCAGAAGGGTAGTTGAGCAAAAAAGCCCTTTGAGCAATATGCAGCTTTTTCAGATGTATCTGGCAGAGGGATCATGCTAAAATGCGGTATTGTAAACCCATTCAACTGGTTGACACTACATTGCGGGATGGGGAACAGGCGGCAGGAGTAGTATTTACTGCCGAGGACAAACGCGATATCGCTCTTGCGCTTGATCAGGCAGGTGTCCCTTGGATCGAAGCGGGAACGCCCGCTATGGGGGATGAGGAACAGGAAGCGATGCGATATGTGCTGTCTGCACCGCTCAATGCTACGATCTTTGCTTGGAACCGGGCGGTTAAAGAAGATATTCAGGCTTCAATGAGCTGTGGATTTTCTTTTTTGCATATATCCGTACCTGTGTCGGATTTTCATATTGAGCAAAAACTGGAAAAAAGCCGGGAATGGGTTCTGTGCCAGCTACGGAAAAGTGTTGCCTATGCCCGTAGCTTTGGTTGTAATATTTCGGTTGGAGCTGAGGATGCCTCACGGGCTGATCCGGAATTTTTTCTACAAGTTGCCGATTTGGCAGAAAAGCTTGGCGCTCAGCGTATTCGTTACGCCGACACTGTAGGCTTGCTTGATCCTTTTTGTGCATTTAAGGCAATTGAGCATCTCGTACCCCTTTGCCCGTTACCTATCGAGTTCCATGGCCACAATGATTTTGGCCTGGCAACGGCCAATACTGTAGCCGCCCTCCGGGCAGGTGCCATTTTAGGCAGTACAACCGTATTAGGTTTGGGAGAACGGGCAGGTAATGCGAATTTTGAGCAGGTGGTAAGGGCTTTACAAAAATTTTTAGACTTTGATGCGGGAATTGATGTTGCTAAGCTGGATCATTTAACAAAAGTAGTTGCTAAAGCGAGCAGTAGACCGTCCTTTGGATAAAGAAAATTTAAAAGAGTTAATATTGTGAAAATTCCTCAGGGTGTTGCTGGACGGTGAGAAGTATGTTATACTCAATTCAATTAAATATACATTAAGCAATGGAGCTTATGAACGTGTATACGTTTATAAGCTTCGTTTGTTTTTCAGATTATAGATTTATTAAAAACACTTAACCAGGTAAATCCAAACCCATTTATAGATGTTTTAAAATCTTCGCAGATGTAAGCAAAGGGGCTTATGAACTGTTAAAGTTCGTAAGCCCCTTTCTGTTTTTTGTTGCCTAAACAAAGTCTTTCATGCTAGGAGGGAATATATTGGCCAAGGATATTGCCGTATTTGTTAGTGATGATGGAACAACGTCTTCTTTGTACAAGCCAGGAAAGATTATTGTCTATCATAAAAATGAGGAGACATGGCAGCCAGCCAGAGAAAAAGCATTTGTAATTAATAAACAATCAGGATTGCGTGAGATGCGCAGGCAAATGGAGGATGCGCTAAATTTTTTGGCAGACTGCAAAGTATTTGTTGCTCTGTCAGTGGCAGGTGTGCCATATTTGGAATTAGAAAAAGTCCATGCAAGTATTTGGCAACTTGTGGGTAAACCGGAAGAATTCTTGGATTATATCTTGGAAAAAGAAGAAGAAACCACTATAGATATTGAAACTGCGCCAAGCAGCCAATCAATACCTGTTCCCCGGGAAAAAGGCAACGGATGTTACCAAATGTCAATTAAAGATAATCAGGATAAGAATAACAGTACTATTTTCAAACAGGCTTTGCTGCCATTTATTCGCAAAGGTAAATTTTACGAACTGGAAGTGAAATGCGACCATATTCCTGCCTGGCTGGAAAAAGAATTGATCGGCGGTAATCTGGCCGGTAAAACGGAGAAGATTGGCAACAATGAATTTAAGCTGGTAATTAGCAAAAAATATTATGAAAGGTAAAGCTGTATGAATAAGCTGTTGAACTGTATCCTTTTTTGGAACGGATTAACCGCCAAGAGCGCCAAGGTCGCCAAGGAAGGCACTTAAGAAAACATTGTAATGTTATAATGGTCGATTACCCTGGCGTTGGCGCTATTAGCGATAGATTACTTTGAAAGTAAGAATAATACAAATGATAACAACAAAAAAACCCTTGGCGTCCTTGGCGTTCTTGGCAGTTAGACATTTATTAAACAATGTAGCTAATTGTCAAGTGCTATCAAAGATGCTGGCGGTTTTTTTTATTTCTTATGGTTTGCAGATAACCTCACTGATAGATGTGCTGAAGATGTTGCTGGCATGTGCCGGGCGGATAACTACCGCAGTGTCGGCACCTTCAGCTGTTCCGCCAATGGCGATAATGTCCTGTCCATAAGGAATCAATCCTGCATCAAGAGCCATTACGGCAATTTCAACACATACTTTTACACCTTGTCCGAACATACGCAGCGTGTGGGCAATGATTTCTACAGGATAAGCACCATTAAACTTACGGCTGATGCCCCGTTCAGCTCCTGAAAGAACATGGGTGGTAGTCAAAACATGAATTCCCTGATCTGTCAGGGATTTGCGGGTTTCAGGAGTCATTTCATTAGTGCCTGGTCCGGAATAACCGTTTGCATGGGTTACGCATACAGCGTTCTCAATTTTACCTGCCAGTAGAGCGGCAGTAGCACCAGTGCAGGAGGCCACAACAATGTGATTGATCCCGTATTCTTTGGCTTTGGCAAGTGACAGTTCCACCGTCTGTCTGGTATGTGCTTTTCCGGAAGATTTCCAATACATTAGATCACCTCATTCAACATTTTACATTTATATTAATTGAATTTACATTGCGAGTTTTCCTGCTTATAGGATGAAATATGCAGGAATAACAGATGTCAGGACGAAAATATTTTATATGGTTTAGCAAATACTTGCAGGAGGTCTTAAGGATGCATCCACTTGGTTTAGTTGATGGAAAATTTGTTGATTTGCAAGAAAATGTTGTACAAATGGAAGACCGTGGATATCAGTTTGGCGATGGCGTATATGAAGTGACTAAAGTATATAACGGTCAATGTTTTGCTTTAAAAGCTCATATGGATAGATTATATCGTTCTTTACGCGAAGTGAGGATTCCGGCAACATATACAGTGGATGAATTGGTCCGTTTTCATAAGATGTTGATTAAAGAAAGCGACATTAGTGATGGGGGAATATATTTGCAGATTACGCGGGGTGTTGCCCCGCGAGCTCATAATTTTCCGGAAAATGTGGTACCACGCCTTACCATGTCTATTCGTCCTTCCGGAACAAATAATGCAACCTTATGGCAGACAGGCGCTAAGATTATTTCCTTACCAGATGAACGCTGGCTGCGTTGTGACATAAAATCCCTTAATTTATTGGGGAACATTTTAGGTAAACAGCGCGCCCAAGAAACAGGCTGTTATGAAGCAGTATTGGTACGTGATGGTTTAGTTACCGAAGGTACCAGCAGTAACTTTTTCGTAGTCAAAAACGGCGTTCTATGGACTCATCCGGCAACTAATTTAATATTAAAAGGAATTACCAGGACAATTATTATCGACAAGCTGGCACAGTCTTTGGACTTGCCAATTGTCGAAAAAGCTTTTGATGTAACATTTATGAAGAATGCCGATGAAGCCTTTTTATCAGGAACGACTACCGAGATTATGCCAATAACAATCATTGACAGTCGGCCGGTAAGCAACGGCATTGTTGGCGAGTTTACCCGTCGGGTACAGACCGCGTATACTGCTTTGATTGATCAGGAGTGCGGTCGATAAACCAAAAGGAAAATGGGCACATTAATAGAGTGTGTTTCAAATTGTGCAGCCTGTTTTCGGAGGATAGAGTATATGCAGCATAAATTAAAGAATTTGCCATATTATCCTTGGTTGGTATTTTGCGTGACAGCAACAGGGACGTTTATGGCTACACTTGATTCCAGTATTGTTAATGTGGCTTTGCCGGTAGTTGCCAATAATTTAGGAGCAGATTTGCCGCTTGTGCAATGGGTAGTATCTGCTTATCTTTTAACAATCTCCAGTTTACTTCCTTTATTTGGGCGGTCAGGCGATATGTTTGGCCGCAAGTTGGTATACAATACCGGTTTCCTTGTTTTTACGGTTGGATCAGTGTTATGCGGATTGTCATCCAACATTTGGCTGCTCGTAGGTGCAAGGATTTTTCAGGCGCTAGGAGCCGCTATGCTAATGGCCAATTCACCGGCAATAGTATCAGTCGCCTTTCCGGGCAAGGAACGGGGCCGGGCGTTGGGATTAATAGGTACTGTGGTAGCTTTAGGGTCAATGACCGGTCCGGGCTTAGGCGGATTGTTAGTTGGTGTATTTGGCTGGCAGGCAATTTTTTATGTGAATATTCCAATAGGCATTGTTGCTTATATGCTGGGGCAATTAATTTTGCCAAAAGAAAAGCCTAATCAACAAGAAACATTTGATTTTGGGGGAGCCACCTTATTTTCCATAAGTATGCTTAGCTTATTGCTGGTTGTTAGTCATGGTCAGGAGTGGGGATGGGAATCTAAGACTGTAATCGCCGGTGGGGCAACGGGTTTGGCGGCATTAGTTGCTTTTGTAAGATATGAGACTACTGTTAAACAACCTATGATTGATTTGACATTATTTAGAAACTGGCCGCTTTTGGCAGGAAATTTATCAGGGTTACTTACTTTCATGGCGCTGTTTTCCAACATTATTCTCTTGCCTTTTTATCTGCATTCCGTATTGGCTTTAACTCCGACCCAGATTGGCCTGTTAATTACTCCTTTCCCGCTGATTATGGCGGTAGTGGCTCCAGTAAGCGGGTATTTATCTGAACGAACCAGTCCGGTAGTACTGACGACAGGAGGTCTGGGAATTATGGCAGGCGGGTTATTATATTTGGCAAACCTTGGCGAACAGGTTGGCTTGTGGCAGGTCGCTCTGGGACAGGCAATCATGGGATTGGGCAATGGCATGTTTCAGTCGCCTAATAACAACAGTATTTTAAGTTCCGTTCACCCAACAAAGCTGGGGCTGGTAAGTGGTATTAATGCCTTAGTACGCAATGTTGGCATGGTTACAGGGATTGCCGTCGCAGTATCTGTTTTTGAAAACCGGCTGTACAATGCATTAATTGGTATCACGGCCCCTACTGCCGGCCAACAAACCGCCGCCTTTTTGACTGCCTATCATTCTGCTTTAGTAGTTGGCGCCTGTTTTGCCTTTATTGGTGCCATTATTTCACTAAATCGTAAAGGGCATGCAAAATTGCAAAACGGGTAAATTATTATTAATTGATAATAATTTTCCTTGAATTGGTTACAAAAAAAGATTATAATAATAGTATAACCATGCTCTTAATGGCTGGATGGTAAAAGGAGGTAATTATATGAATTTTAAGATTACGTCTGAAGCCAGAAAATTTGTTATGGAAAAAGGCAACGAAATCACCGTCAGGATTGAGAAAAAAATTTCTTATGGCTGAGGCGGTCCAAAGGAGATATCCTACCCGTCCGTGCGACTGGGAGGGCCTAGAGAATTTGAAAGCGGTGAGTTTACTAAGAATAATGTTGACGGGATTGTTATTTACGAACATTCTACAATTAAGGATCTTGATAGCTCAATCCAATTAGGAATTGATATTAATAAAAATACGCTTACGAAAAGCTTAGGGATCTATGGTATGCCTGCCGAACAACCGGGCCGTTGCGGATAGAGAAAGAGGGAATCAGCAGATTCCCTCTTTTTTTTATTTTATTACTGTGCAGCCACTACAACCGGAATCAAGATTCTCCTCAAGGTACTCTTTTAGCTTGCTGTTGTTGAATAATATCATTTCAGCCAGAGCCATAGGCACAATATCATTTAGCATAACATTTATAGCCTCTTGCATGGCCTGTTTGGGATCAGGCCGGTTTATACTGTCTTCCAGTTTAGCTTCAATCGCCTCCTTATTAGTCTCCAACCACTTGCGATAATGGCTTACTAATGTCGGTCCGTCAAAATACATCATTAATCACCTTCCTTGATCTAAGTTTCCTTTCAAAATACGGAGCAAATGCACCAGGGAATAGCATTCAACCATTTGACATGATTTCTGAAACAAGGGAATTGCAGTATTTGTTTCCCAACGCTCTTGCGGTTGCGTATTCAACCAGAGAATTTTTTTAACCTGCCGGGACACTAGCTTCAGTTGTTCGGCGGTTTCAAGCGGGGATAAGGTTTTTGCGTCACTGACAATCATTAATAAGGTTGATGAAGATAATAGGTAGTTATACTCCTGTTTGAGAGTGTTTAAAGCTACGAACAGATTGGTACCTTGGCCCATTTGGGCAGAACTTGACAGTAAATTATCTGTTGCTTTATCAAAATCTTCCCCTTGATGAAAATAAGTGGTGGTTTTTTCCAGATCATTGGCAAAGATAAAACTTTCAATATGCTTTACTACCCGGGACAGACCAAATAAAAATGGCAAGGTAAACCGGATATATTTGGCCATTGATGCCGAAACATCACACAAAATAACAATTCTTGGTTTATGAATTTTTTGTGTTTTATACTTCAATGAAAGCATAGTGCCGCCATAACGCATATTGCGGCGGATACTTTGTCTGAGGTCAATCAGTTTGCGTTTGGCAGTCTGGCGGTAACGGCGGGATATATGAGTAGTCAGGCGGTGTGCCAGGCGTTTAACGAGGACAGTAACCTGGGGGATTTCATCCTCGGTGATATCTTGCATGTTCTTATAAAGCAAGGCACTTTTATTGTCACCGCCTTGACCGGCGGCAGACTCTACAATCCTGTCGATTTCTGCCACTCCCGTCGATTGGCGGCGGGCGTTGGCCAGTTCTGCCAAATCTTCCGGAGACAATTGATTTTGCAAGTAGGTCAGAGAACTTTTAACAAGCTTTTCCACCATGGGCTGGAACTTTTCTTCAACTTTGTGACCAGTGGATGTTTTTTCTAAAAAATCCCGCAACCGCTGCTTATGTTCTTCCGGAAGCCGGGAGTATACGTTCTTTAAATCGTCGGGGAGATTAAGGGGCTTGCCTTTAAACACCAGTTCTTGCCCCGCCTGCTGAGTTTGCTGTGCCTGTTCCTGCCGTTTTTGCTCCCATGCAGACTGACTTTGTTCTTTTTGCTCAGGAGATACAAAAAATAGTTTAAAGGCCTCTTCAAACACTGGCTGGTCATCAGATGTTTTGACCAGGGTACTTTTTAAGGTAGTTTTAAATTCCTTATCATCCAACGGGTTAATGAGGGCAAGACCTTCCATAGCGTCAACCGCTTCCGCCGAGCTTACTCTAATACCTAGGGTGCGTAAAATCTGCAGAAAATTAGCCAGGTTTTCGGTTAGCGAGTTCACCTGATTGCTCCTTTGTGTCTGTGGCAATTATTGCCGTTTTCTTGAGTGTTTAACTGAGAGGGAGGATTGTGATCACTAAGGCTGCAATTGCAGCCGGTGCTTGTAGCCGAAGATTGTTTGACAGCATTACAAAGTCCGGAAACTCCCATTTGTTGCTGAAAGGTGACCAGATCATCACGGTGTTTCAGGAGCAGCCCCAACGTTTGTTCTACCAGGGCAGGTTCTAAAAAGTCGGCATGCATGGCAGCCAGCGCACGTGTCCAGTCCAGTGTTTCGGCAATCGACGGCTTCTTCTGCAAATTGAGAGCATGGCGTAGATGATGAACGGCGGCGGCTATTTGCTTCGCTAATTTTTCATTTACTTCCGGTATTTTGGTTTGTATAATTCGCATTTCTTTTTCTATTGTAGGATAATCTATATATAAATAAACACAGCGGCGTCTAAGACCATCCGATAATTCCCGCTCGTGGTTGCTTGTCAGTACAACAATGGGTATATGCTGGGCGGTTACTGTACCAAGTTCAGGGATGGAGACCTGAAAGTCAGATAATATTTCAAAGAGAAATGCTTCAAATTCCTCGTCTGTTTTATCAATTTCATCAATAAGCAGGACAGCGCGATGTTTAGCGCGAATAGCTTTTAAAAGGGGACGCTCCAATAAATAATCAGATGAGAATACATCTTGTTCGTTCAGTTCGTTACAGGCAGTTTCCTTAAACAATTGAATCTTAATTAATTGTCGTTGATAGTTCCATTCATAAAGTGCTTTATTTTCGTCTAATCCTTCATAGCATTGCAATCTTATCAAGTCAGTCTGAAATATTCGGCTAAGCACTTTGGCTATTTCAGTTTTGCCAACACCGGGAGCACCCTCGACTAATAGTGGTTTTTCCAGTTTTAGGGCTAAATAGATGGTAGTCAGTAATTCTTTTTCGCCTATGTATCCTTCAGTTTCGAAAGCTTTGTGCAAATCCTGAAGATTAATATCCATATTGAGTTCTCCTTAAAATTAGATTGTCTTCCATTCATTTCATTGTACTGTAATTATTCCTAAATTGACAAGGGAAAAATTTTATAATTAACATTAAATATTAGCAAATAATGCTGCTTATTAAGCAGCATTATTTATAGAAGATATCAAATTATATTTTTGAGTGTGTTATAGTTTTATGCCGATAAATTCTCCGGCGTAAAACGGGCTGTTTTCAATTAATTGCCCCGGCAAAATGCCAAAGTGCTTAAAAAATTTTTTGGCGCCAATGTATGCTCCCTTGGAGGCATAACGGATGGGAAAAGAGTTAACCGTACGTTCATTTATTGGCAGTAATCCTAATGCGTTGTTCTCGCTATCATAGCCTAGCATGCAATAATCATTACAAGACAATAGTTCTGTAGCCATTTTATTAAAAACAATACGGCCATTTGGCCGGATTTCAACAAGTGGCTCATCTGCTTTTAATGATTGTGCTTTATGGGGTTCAAATAACTTGAATGTAAAATCCATTGATATTTCACTCCTTATCAATATTTACATTTTATAGAAAGTATATCCATAATAAGAAAATAATAAACATTTTCATATTTTCTATGTCGAAATAAAAAATATTGTAATTTTATATTTTGACAAATTAGCAAAAAAAAGAATATGCTATTAATAACATTTTGGGGATGAGGAAAGGAGATTAAGGATAATGAATCAGGTTTGGCTGCAAGTTTTTGCAGCTATGATCATCGGCGGCATAATAAAATATGCGTTTACCAGTTCGTTGCTATGGGTAGCGATTGATCTAGCTGTACTAGGGGCCGCTTATCTTATTATACGTCGACATCCATATGTAGATGTTAAGAAAAGCATGATTATTTTGGGAGGGTTAACTCTTATTTCGATACTTGTGGATATTGGTATTATTGGCGGCATGTTCGGGCAGATCATTGTTCTGGCAATACTCGCTTGGTTCATGTTCGGCAATCGCGGGAATAATGGTCGCGGGACAACTACATTGCGGCATAAATGGCATAAGTGAATTCGTCCAGCTAAAGTTGGACATCGGGACTTCGGCGGGGGATTCAACCCCCACCGAAGCAGCAAGGTGGAACTCCCACTTACAGAAGTAGGAGTCTTGGAATTAAGATAAAAAAACGCCGTGCTCCTTGCCTGGGAGCACGGCGTGGTTGATGTATTTAAGGAGAGTGCTGTTTTGATGGATAAAAAACTATTAACCAGATCAGCTCTGTTGCTTGCTCTTACTTTAGTATTTCAATCATTACGGTTTATCATCCCGTTACCGATGGTTTTTTCCACTTTATTAATAGGCAGTCTGGTAAACTCTTGTTTGTTAGTTGCCGTTGAAACAATAGGATTATCGTCAGCTTGCATTATTGCAATAATCGCTTCAATAGTAGCCTACTTTCAGCAACTGCTGCCGTTACCGTTGTTTATTGGTCCGGTTGCTGCCGGTAACATTATCTATCTTGGCGTATTTTACCTTTTGCTGCGTCAGGGACGTTGGCTAGCTGTAGGTTTAGCGGCAATATGCAAGGCCGGTTTTTTATATGGTTCCTTCACATGGCTGCTGACCCTTATCGCAATTCCAGCCAAACTGGCTGCCGGACTAATGTTCGCCATGAGCTGGCCGCAGCTTGTTACTGGTATATTAGGCGGTTTATTGGCAGCAAATGTTAGTAAACGAATAAAACTGCTATAGACTTATTGAATTTCAACTACCAGATTAACTGAACCATTTACTTGAATGTTACCCGGTTGTATTGGTGTTCCTACTGCAGCATCAGCTTTAAGCAGATAACGCTGATTTTCCGGTGACTGCATAGATATGCCGTTTTCATTTACCTCTAATACTTTGACAATATGTTTATCTAAGGCACTGGCAATCGCCTCCGCCTTGGCGGTTGCTTCTTTTACTGCAGATTGTAACACCGTCTGTTTTAGTTGAAGTTCATCCTTTTTTTTAAAGCTGACGCCTGAAATTTCATTTGCGCCTGCGCCGAGGGCGGTATCGATAACTTTGCCTGCCATTGACACATCGTCAAGTGTGACTATGACGGTGTTGTTTACTTTGTAGCCGATTACGGCTGGCATTTTATTGTTTTTATCCGATTCGTTGTACAAAGGATACAGAGAGTATTGGGAAGTATGCAGTTTATCCTGGGAAATACCTAAAGCTAAAAGTTTTTGCTGTACCGCAGTAGTAATTCTAGCGTTATCTGCTTGGGCATCGGTTGCTGTCGAGGCGGAAGTAGTAACGCCAATACTGATGATTGCCTGATCGGGAACGACTTCCATATGCGCTGTTCCCTGAACGGTAACTGTACTGACAGCGGCATTCACAGAATCTTTGGCATAGGCACTGGCACTAACCAGCATCATAGTACAAATCAACACTAAAATATTTCTTAATTTCATAATAATAATCTCCTTTAATTAATATAATTAAATTTAATTTAATCAGTCTTTACAAGATACGTGTCAGTAACGAACCATTTGTTCCTAACCAATCGCGGCATTTTTTAAAATTAGGCGAGAATTGGCCTACAAGCTGCCAAAATTTCTGCGAGTGGTTTGGCATACGTAAATGACAAAGTTCATGTATTATCAGGTAGTCGAGCACTTCCGGTGGAGCCATAACAATACGCCAGTTATAGTTAATAGAGCCAGAGGATGAACAACTTCCCCAACGAGTTTTTTGATCCCGGAGTTTTATGCGGATTGGGGTTACTTCAATTCTGGCAGCCCACTCTGCAGTCTTGGCGGCCAGCAAGCTGTTAGCGGAGTCTAAATACCATCCTTTTAAAGCCGTCGTTATGTCTCGAGACATATCAGTAGTGTGGACTGTGGGAAACTCAAGAATTATTTGATTACTTGTTAAAGTGACCGCTGATTTATGTGCATATTTTATGATAAGAGTGTAAGGCTGTCCCTGATACAGTACTTGTGTTCCGTGAGCAATCGACTGATTTACCGGATTAGCCGCCAAAGTTGCTAAACGTGAGATTTGAGCCATAATCCATTCAGTCTTCTTATGTAATAGTTTTTCAATATTACATCTGGGATAACGGCTGGGGGCTGTAACTTCCACGCAATCAGCAGAAGACATTTTTAGTTTGACTGTTTTACGGCCCTTTTGGTAGTTGACGTTATAGGTGAGGTTGCAACTGTTAATGGTGATCGTTGGCATAGTGCGGTCCTTCATAGGTTATTTTATTTTATCAATTAGCTATTATCGGCATAATTCCTGCAGATGGTGATGAATTTGTTGTTGGTAATATTTTTTATATTTTTTTCTTTGGTTAGCAGGATTTAGTAAAGCAAATGGCAAAATTATGAAGCATAGTAATCATTTTCTTTCTATTTTTATTGCCATAATGGGACAAAATATGTTCCGGTGGGACATATATAATCCTGGAGGTGAAACTGATCCCTGTGGAAAAAGTCGTACAAATTCAACGGATTATCGTTCCTGAACTCATATCCCAAATGGAAGACAGATATAATATCCTCAGGCATATTCAAGCTGCCGAACCGGTAGGGCGGAGAGCATTGGCCATAATGTTAGGTATGAGTGAGCGTGTTGTGAGAGCACAAGTTGATTTTTTTAAAAAAGCGGGTTTGGTTGATTTTTCGCCTATGGGTATGACAATAACAGATGATGGGAGACGCGTACTTCCTGATTTGTCAGAGTGTGTGCGCTTATCCTATGGATTAACCGGGTTAGAAAATGAACTAGCCGTAAAACTTAGACTTAAGCAGGTTATCATTGTTCCCGGAAACAGTGATGCTGAAATAATGGTTTACCGGGAGCTCGGCCGGGCCGCTGCAAGAGTATTGGGACAATATTTAGGAGATAATATGACTATAGCTATTAGTGGAGGGTCAACGATGGCCGCGGTTGCTGAGGCAATTTCCATCAATCGGCCTGGCACTACAGTAGTTCCCGTACGCGGCGGATTTGGTGAACGGGTGGAGTACCAGGCTAATACTATCGCCGCTTTAGTAGCCAATAAGCTGGGAGGACAATATAGATTATTGCATATTCCTGATGGTATAAAAGAAGAGGTCATGGAAGTGATTTGGGCTAGCGATGCCAACGTTTTATCCGTAGTTGAAATGATTAAACATGCAGATATTCTTGTGCACGGAATAGGCGAAGCGAAAGAAATGGCAGAGCGCCGTGGTCTTGAAGACAGTATTGTATCGGAAATTGTTTCCCACAGGGCTTTAGGAGAAGCTTTGGGTCATTATTGCGATTCACATGGCGAATGTGTGTATGTTACAAACAGTGTAGGATTACGTCTGGATGATTTAAAGAGCATCGGAATTGTAATGGCAGTGGCGGGAGGCCGTAAAAAGGCACAAGCCATTGCCGCTGTGACCAGCGCCGGAGGGCAGAATATACTGGTTACCGATGAAGCTGCTGCCAGAGTCATTCAGTCTATTATATAATACCCGTAATAATGATTTCTGGATTTTAGAAAAAACATTGTTATGGGCAAATAATAAGGAGGTATTTAATAATGGCAACAAAAGTAGGGATTAATGGATTTGGACGTATAGGTCGTAATGTTCTGCGTGCAGCGGTCAATAATGCCAATATTGACATTGTAGCTGTAAATGATCTTACGGACGCTAAAACCTTGGCCCATCTTTTAAAGTATGATTCGGTTCATGGTATTTTAAACGCAGAAGTAAAAGCCGAAGGAGACAGTATTGTTGTTAATGGGAAGGCGATTAAGGTACTGGCAGAGAAAGATCCTGCCAATCTTCCCTGGAAAGCCCTTGGGGTTGAAGTTGTAATAGAATCTACCGGACGTTTTGTTGATAAGGAAAAAGCTGTTGCGCATATTACCGCCGGTGCTAAAAAAGTTATTATTTCAGCACCGGCCAAAAATGAAGATATCACAATTGTTATGGGCGTTAATGATAACAAATACGATCCTGCCAAGCACCATGTCATATCCAATGCGTCCTGCACTACTAATTGCCTGGCGCCTTTTGCCAAGGTACTGCATGAGAAATTTGGCATTAAACAAGGGTTAATGACTACTGTCCACGCATATACTAACGACCAGCAGATTCTCGATTTGCCTCATAAAGACCTGCGCCGTGCCCGGGCCGCCGCTCTGTCCATTATTCCCACTACTACCGGTGCTGCTAAAGCTGTCGCATTGGTATTGCCGGAACTAAAAGGCAAATTAAACGGTTTTGCAATGCGGGTACCTACCCCCAATGTATCAGTGGTTGATTTGGTTGTAAATGTAGAAAAAGCAACCACTGCCGAAGAGGTAAATGCTGCTCTGAAAGCTGCCGCAGAAGGTGAACTTAAAGGTATCATGGCCTATTCCGAAGAACCGCTGGTATCAAAGGACTATAATGGTAATCCCTATTCTTCCATCATCGATGCCCTATCAACTATGGTCATTGAAGGCACTATGGTTAAGGTTGTTTCCTGGTATGACAATGAATGGGGCTATTCCAACCGGGTTGTTGATTTAGTTGAATTTATGATCAAAAAAGGACTGTAATGGAAGATTAATTTAAATCTAAAAAAGGGTCACTTAAGTGACCCTTTTTAGAAGAGTATGTTTAAAAAACATACAACCTTAATTTTAAAGAGGTTGGTTCAAAATGTTCAGATGCTAGGCGCCAGGAGGGGCAAGGCCGGAGGCGTACAGAGGAGTACGTTGAGGACCTTGAACCTCCTGGGAACGACGCAGATGAGCGTTTTCAACCAGACTCTAGGAGGTTTTGGCATAATGAAGAAATCTGTCAAAGACATCAATGTTGCCGGTAAGAAGGTATTTGTCCGTGTGGACTACAATGTGCCTATGGATAAACAAGGCAATATTACTGATGACACCCGAATCCGGGCTACATTGCCAACGTTAAATTATCTACTATCGCAAGGAGCTGCGTTGATTTTAGGATGCCATCTGGGCCGTCCCAAAGGCGCGCCTGTTGCCGAGTTTTCCGTGGCACCAGTGGGGAAAAGGTTAGAAGCATTATTAGGACGGGAAGTAAGGTTTGCTGCTGACTGCATTGGCGAGACGGCGGCAGATATGGCTAAAAATTTGCAACCTGGCCAAATCTTATTGCTTGAAAATTTAAGGTTTTACAAAGAAGAAGAAAAAAACAATCCGGAGTTTGCCCAGAAACTGGCAAAACTTGCTGATTTGGGCGTTAATGATGCTTTTGGGGTGTCTCATCGTGCCCATGCATCGGTGGAAGGAATTACAAAATATTTACCAATGGTGGCTGGTTTTCTGATGGAAAAAGAAATTCAGTACCTTGGTCAGGCTGTGGCGAATCCGGTTCATCCTTTTGCCGCTATTATCGGTGGGGCCAAAGTGTCAGATAAAATTGGCGTTATCGAGAATTTATTGCAAAAAGTAGATACTTTAATTATTGGTGGTGGAATGGGCAATACCTTTATTGCCGCTCAAGGTTTTGCCACAGGTAAATCACTTGTGGAAGCAGAAAAAATTGACTTGGCTAAATC
>JAEYSJ010000165.1 GCA_023434855.1 Bacillota bacterium
GCATATAATTATCTAATACCGAATACTTGGGACGTTTCGCCGGTCGGGGAAATTCAGCAGTCGTTACAGGCACTATTTTTACCTTTTTGCCTGACAAACGGAAAATCTCACAAGCAAACTCATACCAGGAACACTTCCCTTGGCAGGTGGCATGATAAGTGCCATACGCCTCACTCGCCAAAAGCTGAAAAATTACTTTGGTCAAGTCTACTGTTGAAGTCGGACTGCCGGTCTGGTCATGCACCACCCGTAAAGTATCATGCTCATCAGCCAATTTCAGCATTGTCCGGACAAAATTGTTACCTTCGCCATACAACCAGGCGGTACGCACAATATAGTGCCGTCCCAGAATCCGGCGCACCATTTCTTCCCCCTGCCATTTCGTCCGGCCATATACCGTCTGGGGATTAACCGGATCAAATTCCCGGTAAGGGGTTTCTTTTTGCCCGTCGAATACGTAATCGGTACTTATATATACCGTCCGCGCCCCGGTTTCCAGGCAACCGGCAGCAATATTCTGCGCCCCCACCACATTTACCCGAAAGGCCCCGTCCTCATCCGTTTCAGCCCCGTCAACATTCGTATAGGCAGCACAATGGATCACCGCCTGCGGCTTAATCTGCCGCATCAACGACATAACCGCTTTGCCGTCAGTTATATCCAACGTTTCGCAATCAGTCAAAACCAGTTCATGCTCACGGCCCTGCCTGGCCACTTCCCGCCCCAGCTGACCGTTTGCACCTGTTACCAAAATCTTCATAAAACAAGCTTCCTTTCAACGCTATCATTGTGGTCTTGGGGATACGGTTAACCACGGAGTACACGGAGGACGCGGAGGGATTTATCAAATACTCATATTCCCCGCGAGATAACATCGAGCCGTTCCACTCCGTGTCCTCCGCGTACTCCGCGGTTCAAAAGATTTTATTACCTGCCAAATACAGGCAGTCTTTCCGCCGGTACATCCTTAAGCCGCGGATACATCTTATCCTTATCTGAAAGAACAATATCATCAATCGGCCATTCTATACCAATATCGGGATCATTCCAAATGATGCCGCCTTCTGCTGCCGGTGTATAAACATCAGTACATTTATAGGTAAAATATACTGTATCACTTAATACACAAAAGCCGTGGGCAAGCCCGGGGGGTATCCAAAGCTGCGTGTGGTTTTCCCCAGAAAGCCACACGCCTTCCCATTGACCAAAGCTAGGTGAGCCAACCCTGATATCGACGGCGACATCATAAACTTCACCTTGCACCACCGACACCAGTTTTCCCTGAGCGTGGGGATTTTGAAAATGCAATCCCCGCAATACACCCCGGGTAGAAAAAGATAAATTATCCTGCACAAACTGCTCTTTTATTCCAACTTCATTATACAAGGACTGGCGCCAGGTTTCCTTAAAAAAACCGCGGGCATCACCAAATACCTTGGGTTCAATAATCAGTACCCCCGGCAGTTTCGTTGCAATAACATTCATTTATACCAGCTCCCAACCTCAAATATCATCATAGCTGTTCATGTCACCGGCCAGCTGCAGCAAATATTTGCCATAATCGTTTTTCTTCATACCATTACCGATAGCTATAAGATCATTACGGGAAATATAACCCATACGGAAAGCAATCTCTTCCGGACATGCCACCATTAAACCCTGCCGTTCCTGTATTGTGGCAATATAATTGGCCGCCTGCAGCAACGACTCGTGGGTGCCGGTATCAAGCCAGGCATAGCCGCGCCCAAGCGTTTCAACCCGCAATGTACTCTGCTCCAAATACAGGCGGTTAAGGTCGGTAATCTCCAGTTCCCCCCGGTGGGATGGTTTGAGAGATTTTGCGAAATCAACTACCTGATTGTCATAAAAATACAGGCCGGTAACTGCATAATTAGATTTAGGCTGAACCGGTTTTTCCTCCAGACTGACCGCCTGCCCGTCTTCAGCAAATTCAACAACCCCATAGCGTTCTGGATCTTTTACCCAATAGGCGAAGACTGTAGCGCCTTTGTCCTGCTGAGCAGCATACTGCAGCTTCTGACTAAAAGCATAGCCATAGAAAATATTATCACCGAGAATAAGGGCGCAACTATCATTGCCAATGAACTTTTCACCAATGAGAAAAGCCTGGGCCAAACCGTCGGGACTGGGCTGTATGGCATAAGATAAATTAATGCCCCACTGTTCGCCTGTACCTAATAACTGCGAAAAACTCTCTTTATCCTGAGGAGTCGTAATAACTAAGATATCTCTAATACCCGCCAGCATCAAAGCCGTTAACGGATAATAAATCATTGGTTTGTCGTACACCGGCATCAGTTGCTTGCTTACCGTTCTGGTAATCGGGTAGAGGCGTGTCCCTGAGCCACCGGCCAGAATAATCCCCTTAATAATTGCCATAGTATATTCCTCCTAATTATTCGCCAGTTCCGAGACGTTCACGCCGGTAGCTGCCATCAGTTACCCGCTGGCACCACTCGCTATTGTTTAGATACCAGTTGACGGTTTTGACAATCCCGCTGGCAAATGTTTCTGACGGTACCCAGCCCAGCTCCTGTTGAATCTTCGCCGCATCTATCGCATAACGCAGGTCATGCCCGGGACGGTCTTTCACAAAGGCAATTTGTTCCCGGTATGATTTACCATCTTTCCGCGGACGCTTCTCATCCAAAATATCACACAAAGTGTGCACAATACTTATATTTGTCTTCTCATTATGTCCGCCAATATTATACTTTTTGCCAGGCAATCCCTCGGCCAATACGGTCAATATTGCCTGGCAATGATCCTCTACATACAGCCAATCCCGCACATTCTGCCCTGCACCGTAAACGGGAAGAGCCTTCCCTTCAAGGGCATTTAAAATCATCAGCGGAATCAGCTTTTCCGGAAACTGATACGGGCCATAGTTATTCGAGCAATTGGTAATCAGCACAGGCAAACCGTAAGTGTGATAATAAGCCCGAACTAAATGATCTGATGACGCTTTTGATGCCGAATAAGGAGAATTAGGCGCATAGGGCGTTTCTTCGGTGAAGTACCCGGTTTCCCCCAAAGTGCCATACACCTCATCTGTAGAAACATGCAGAAACCGGAACTTGCCCTTACTGTCATCGGCAAGATTCCGCCAATACTTGCGCGCAGCTTCCAGCAGAACAAAGGTACCATGAATATTAGTCTCAATAAAAGCGGCCGGACCATCTATTGACCTGTCAACATGGGACTCGGCCGCAAAATGTACAATAGCAGCAGGCTGATTTTTAGAAAATACCTTTTCAACCAAATCCTGATCACAAATATCGCCTTGGATAAAAGTATACCGTGGATTTTTTTCTATATCTTTTAAAGAATCCAGATTGCCGGCATACGTGAGTTTATCTAAATTAATGATGTTAGCCCCGGTATTTTGCAGCGCCGTATGAATAAAATTGCTGCCGATAAACCCGGCACCGCCGGTTACAATAATTGTCTGCATTTTCATCCTCCAAGTTTCTTTACCAATGTTTACTCGTACATAAACAAGCCGTTTTACAGCCTTATCATACATATATATTCATTTGATTCCTATTCATTAACCGCTTCCATTTAATCTATTCAACTCTTTTTGATAATTCTCCAGTTTTTACTGAAGCCTATTAATGTCCATTTGGTATCTCTCCCGTTCCTATTAACTCGCATTGTTTATATTATACCAAAAAATACAGTATAACCAAACGGCTATACTGCATTAAAGAAAAAAGCGGGGTTAGCCACTTTTTAATTATATAGTTACCAATTTTGATGGTGATGCCAACCAATACGAGACCCATGAGCAAATACGTAGCATTGGATGCCTTCATATACATAATCTTCATTACCATTACCAAGCTCATCAAAATCAGTTGTATAAAAGTGATCTCCATTTGAGCCATTCCAATATCTATAAAGTGGTTCTGTTCCCGGACGAAGTGAATCATATACAAAGCCTTTCTTAGCCATATATTCCAAGCTAAACCTATGTCTTTACGACAATGCATACCATAAAACTGTATTGCCGCCACAGTTTTAACGCTTTGCAAAATGCGAAAAACTGTCCGAAGCCATAGCATCACGCCAAGCACATTTAAAATACTGTTATCTTTCCCTTAGCCCTTCGCTCATATATTTAATAAAAGGATCCAGGAAATACTCAATAACCCTTTTCCTTCGCGTCTTGATCTCCGCAGTTACGGCCATACCGGGACCTAAATAAACCGTCCTATCGTTTGCCAAAGAGAAATAATCTAAATCAGTCCGGAGTAAAGCCCTGTAGACCAATCCTTTATCCTTATCATCCACAGCGTCGGAACTGATTTCAACCAGTTTTGCGTCTAATGTCCCATATTTTTGGAAATTAAATGTTTCCACCTTGATCTCAGCATTCTGGCCCGTGTATATAAATCCTATATCCTTGTTGGCAACCCATACTTCTATTTCCATTTGTGTACCTTCAGGTACAATTAACATTAACGGCTGCGCCGGGGAAACTACCCCGCCAATGGTGTGAATCGCTAACTGATGAACAGTTCCGGCAATTGGTGAGGTAATTGTACTTAGACGATACTTTTCCTCAGCCTTTTTTAACTCTTCTTCTATTGCTTGAAGTTGGTGACGATCCTCGACCAACTTGGTCATAATGTCCCTGTCTCGTTCACCGATAACGTTATTCAGCGTCTCCTTACTTTGCTGCAAAGCATAGTTAGCTTTCGCCATTTCGCTTGTTTGTGCAGCCAGATCTTGCTGAATAGTAATACGCTTTTCCCGATAATCCAGATATTGAAATACAGCAACTGACCCAACATCCGCCAATTCTTTCATTTTAGCTTCTTTTTCCACTGCGATATCAAGCTGCATGGCAAGTTTTTGTTGGGTCGCATGTGCAGTCTCTGTTATTGCAAGTGCCTGATTTATGCCTTGTTGAGCCGTGGCTACCTTGGCCTGGTACTCAGACATCCGACTGCGATATAGTTGAAGCTGATACTGCATATCCTGCAGATTGATAGCAGGATTTTGGTCCGGAACAAAGGGCTGTCCTGTTTGCTCGGCGATCAAGCGTTTTATTTCCAGTTGATAGTAAGCTTGTTCTTTTGTCTGCCGTGCAAGGTCGGCAGCAGTAATAGTCGTGTCGAGTTCAATAAGAACATCCCCTGGTTGGACCTTGCTTCCATCCTGAACTCGAATTTGTTTTACCACGCCGGTATCAAATGCCTGGATTGTCTTCGTATAACCGGAGGGAATCACTTTTCCCTGAGCGACGGCTACCTCGTCTATGTGACCAATACAAGCCCATATTACTGCTATAGTAAATATTACAATTACTAACCACACAATGAGCCTCCCGACAGGGGAAGGCGGTGTTTCCAACACCTCTAAAGCTGCGGGTAAGAATTCCAGTTCATCTTTATTGAGTTCTTCGGAAGCGGAGACTCTTTCCTTTAAAGACTTTACCTTTTCGCGAAGCCTGTTAAAAACAATCAGGCGCATTCATTTTACCCTCCTGCTGATTATAAAGGTTTTGGTAAGCACCTTTTTGTTTCATAAGCTGGTCATGGCTGCCTTGTTCAATGATACGGCCTTTTTCAACGACTATTATGGTATCTGCATTTCTCACCGTCGAAAGCCGATGAGCGATAATAAACACTGTGCGCCCCTGGCAAATTTGCTTGAGATTGTCCTGGATTATCCTCTCGGACTGGTAATCAAGGGCACTGGTAGCTTCGTCAAAGATTAGAATTCTGGGATTGCTTAGCAAAGTCCGGGCAATTGCTATCCGCTGCCGCTGTCCTCCTGAAAGAGATGTGCCTCGTTCGCCAACACCAGTATCATAACCCTCGGAAAGTTCTAGAATAAATTCGTGTGCGCCAGCTAATTTTGCCGCTTGTATAATCCTTTCCATAGGAGCAGCTGGGTCAACGGCAGCAATGTTGTCCCGTATACTACCGTTAAAAAGAAAGTTTTCCTGTAAAACTACGCCAATCTGGCGACGCAGCCAGGCTGGTTCCACCTGAGCAAGATCAATGCCATCGACTAGCACCCGTCCACGTTCTGGTATATAGAGCCTTTGAATCAGTTTTGTCAATGTACTTTTGCCGGAGCCGGAGCGACCGACTATGCCTATTGTGATTCCCTGCCGGACATCTAAATTGATTTCCTCAAGGACAAGTGGACCATCATTACGATAACGGAAAGACAACCCTTCTATAGATACATGGCCTTTGATGGGAGGAAGCAAAGTCCGGCTAGGATTAAATGCTGGCTCACGGGGGCAATTCAATATATCTCCTAGCCGCTCGACTGATAAACGGACCTGTTGAAAATCCTGCCAAATGTTTGCCAAGCGTAAAACAGGATCAGTCACCCTTCCTGCGAGCATCTGAAAGGCGATAAGCTGGCCTACAGTAAAAGTCTTGTCCATAACCATATGAGCGCCAAACCACAATATCGCCAGACTTGCGATCTTTTGAATAAACTGCGCAGTATTACCGGCCATATTTCCTAAAATAGTAGCATTGAAAGAAGCCTTGACATAATTCGCCAATATGCCCTCCCATTTACGGTTAAGCTGGGGTTCGATTGCCAGACTTTTCACAGTATGAATACCTGTTACCGATTCTACTAAGTATGATTGAACTTCAGCACCACAAGCAAATTTATGATTCAATCGCCTCTTGAATACGGGGGTAACCAGAAGAGACAGTCCAACAAAAAGAGGCAACGATGCCAATGTAATCAGACTTAGAGTAACACTGTAAAAAAACATTACGATGATAAACACAGTTGCAAACAACAAGTCCAGAGTTACCGTAAGAGCCGATCCGGTTAAAAATTGGCGGATATTTTCAAGTTCCCTTACCCGGGCTACAGTATCCCCGACCCGCCTGATTTCAAAATATTTTAAAGGTAGGGCTAATAGATGATTGAAAAGTTTTGCTCCCAGGATTACGTCCACCCGATTAGTTGTGTGAGAAAAAAGATAAGATCTTAAAATACCCAAAATGCCTTCAAATAAATTAATAAATAATAGTCCCAGTGCCAAAATATCCAGTGTAGTTACACCTTTATGAACTAATACTTTATCGATTATGACCTGTGTAAATAGGGGCGTAATAAGACCAAAACTCTGCAGAAAAAACGATGCTACTAACACTTCGCCAAAGAACCGCTTAAATTTAATTACCACCGGAATAAACCAGCTAAAGTTAAACTCTTTATCTAAGTTGGCAAGCCTGAAACGGCGAGCCAAAAGTATAACGGTGCCGGTCCACGTGGCACCAAAGGCTTCATAAGTGAGCGTGAGCGGACGTTCTTTATATGGATCAAAAACCAATATCCGCTGTTCATCAGCTTTGACGACTACGACATATTGTCCGTTTCTTAGTAAGGCCATTACTGGCAATGATAGCTTAGCAATTTTGGTTAATACTGTCTGGGTTTGCTTAGCTTTTAGCCCTAATTCCCTAGCTGCGCGCAAAAGCGTAACAACGTCTGCCGGAATATCGGCTACAACAAAGGCCCGTTTAAGTTGCTGGTAGTCGGCAGGTACTCCAAGAAGTCTCGCCGCAGTTACTAGACAGATTAAGCCGCTGTCAGTCTTTGTTTGGGCGTAGTTTTCAACCTCGTCTTTCGGGCCAATTTGCATATTTACCCTCCATAAAAAGGCAATAGAAAGTAGTATTTATACCGTGCTATAGCCAAGTAATAAATATTTGCAATCATTATTTTACACTATCTTCTGGTTAATTTGCGCCGCAGTCAACGTTCCGTCGGAAAAATGAAATTGGTCGACCTGATAGTTCGCTCCCAAGGTCCAGTTGGAAACACGAACCGTTTCACCTGTTTGGGCTATGGTACAAACTAAATCGTTGTTATCTCTAGCAAACTCAATACTCGCTTGCACAAGATTTTGGAACTGAAGGGTGTCAGAACCGTGCCCCGACGGCCCTGCATAGTTGTTTATTGTATCATTGCCTGATCCTATTCCATATAAATAGGTGTCGTTACCGGCACCGCCATTGAGCACATCATCGCCTGCCAGTCCGTACAGGTAGTCGACACCCGCTGTCCCGGTCAGGGTATCGTTGCCGTTTGTCCCTACTACCGGCTTGAATGTCGCATCTGTCGTTTGGAATGTACCGATCTGGTTGCCGCTGCTAAGCGCCCAGTCCTTCACTGTCAGGC
>JAEYSJ010000213.1 GCA_023434855.1 Bacillota bacterium
CCGCAACATACTCCATCATACTGTTTTCATATGAAAGACGAGACGTTATTAGTATTATACATATGAAGGTTGACTCGCTATAATTATATACAAATTCCAATTAATAGCAAAGCTAGTACCTTGACCGGGTCGGATGTTAGCTAGCGCAGATTTTTTCGCACTGCAAGGCGGAGGAGCTGCGCATATCGGGAATATGTAAAGCGACGACAACGCGGCAGTGCGGAAAAAGATGCGCTAGCTAAACTAAGATGTAATCCGGTCAAGGTACTAGTGGGAGGGATAACGATGATGTTCATACCTCGCAACAGAAAATTTTCTTTTGGATTGGCCATCGTAAGCATAGCGATAATGGTATGCGGTTGCAGCAGTCGACAAGCCGTACAAGCGCCACTGCCGGTAGAGGTAAAAGTAATGCAGGTAATTAAACAGGATACACCGGTTACATACGAATTTGTTGGTGAAGTCATCGCGAAAAACGAAGTGCAAATTCGGGCCAAAGTATCCGGCAATATTGTTACCAAGATGGTAACCGGCGGCGCTAGCGTTTCTGCAGGACAACCGCTATTCCAGATTGACCGCCGCCAATATGAGGCTGCTTTACTTTCCACCCAGTCACAACTGGCACAATCCGAGGCAGTATTAAGTAACTGCCATCTGGATACTTTGAGGTATCAAAAACTCGCCGCCCAGCAAGCGGTTGCGGCGCAAGTATTGGATACCGCATTATCGACGGAACGGCAAAATGTTGCCCTGGTAAATACCAATCGGGCGCGAGTGCAACAGGCGGAAGCCGACTTGCAGGATACATTAATTGTAGCGCCATTCAGTGGCCGTATTGACATAAATGATCTAAGTGCTGGCAGTTTTGTCCAGGCCGGTCAAACGGTGCTGGCGACCATTTCTTCGCTTGACCCCGTTTTTGTCCAATTCAGCATGAGTGAAAATGAATATTTACGTTTCGCCCAGAACGGGCGTGGTGCTTCCCCGGATAAATGGGTGGATAATTTGCGATTAATTCTCAGCGACGGCACCCAATATCCGCTCACCGGACGCGTCGAACAGGTGGACCGGGGTTTGGCTCAGGATACCGCAACTCTTACAATGAAGGCCTCTTTCAGCAATCCACAGGGGGTCCTCCTACCCGGCATGTTTGCCAGAGTCATGGTTCAGGCGGAAATGCGTCCGGGGGCCTTATTAATCCCACAGCGGGCCATTCAGCAATTGCTGGGTAAAACTTTTGTGACCATAGTCGGAGAAGACAATAAAGCTGAAACCCGCGCGATTAAAATAGGACCGCGAATTGGTAATTTGTGTATCATAGAAGACGGTGTAACCACAACAGACCATATTGTGGTCGAGGGTTTTATGAAGGCTTCGCCGGGGACATTGCTGAAGGTGACCATGATAGATCCCAATGAGTTGCCAAACTCATCCCCAAATTAGGAGGGAGAGCTTGTGTCCAAATTTTTTATTGAACACCCGATTTTTGCTATAGTATTGTCTATCATTATAACGCTAATAGGACTAATTAGTGCCTTTAATTTGCCTATTGACCGCTATCCCTTGATTACTCCGCCACACGTCAGCGTTGAGGCCAACTACCGGGGAGCTAATGCTCAAATATTGGAGAAGGCTGTAGCTCAAGTACTTGAGCAGCAGATTAACGGTATCGAAAATATGGTATCCATGACATCCACCTCAGCCGATTCAGGCGCCTATCAACTGGATGTCCAATTTGAATTAGGAAAAAATGCAGACTTAGCGGTAATGCAAACACAAAACCGAGTGGCGCAAGCAAACGCCGCATTACCGCAAACTGTATTACAGGCCGGTATCACAACACGCAAGGTATCACCGGATTTTGCATTGTCCTTAACGTTATGGTCGCCAAACGGAACCTATGATAGTACCTTTATGAAAAACTATGGTGATATAAATATCATCGAAGATTTGAAACGTATTAAAGGCGTAGCCAATGTCAATGAATATGGCCCCGATTTCGGCATGCGAATATGGTTACAGCCTGACAAAATGGCCCGGCTGGGAATTACCACCAACGACATTGCTCAGGCCATTAACGAACAAAATGTTCAGGCCCCGGTCGGAACCATTGGCCAGCGACCATCGCTTAAACAAGAATTCCAATATACTGCCACCGTTCAAGGCCGGCTGGTAGAACCGGAAGAATTTGCAAAGATTATTATTCGCGCCCAACCGAATGGATCATTTATTCGACTAGGTGATGTAGCTAAGATAGAAATCGGCGGTAGAAGCTACGGATTTTCCTGTGACATTAACGATCACCCGGCAATCTTTTTTTTAATTCAGCTTACTACTGATGCCAATATGTTGGACACAGTGGAAAGTTGCAAAAAATCTATTAATGAAGCTTCTAAACGCTTTCCCCCGGATATGAATTACAAATTTATTATAGATACATCCAAATTCGTACGGGAATCATTGAAAGAAGTGGTGAAAACTTTCGTTACTGCATTGCTACTGGTGCTGCTGGTCGTATTTGTATTCTTGCAAAGTGTGCGCGCCACTTTAATTCCCATGCTAGCTATCCCAGTATCGCTTATTGGAACCTTCGGCGCGTTTTTAGCACTGGGTTTTTCTATCAATACGCTGACAATGTTCGCAATGGTATTGGCGATTGGCCTTGTAGTGGATGACGCCATTGTTGTAATTGAAGCAGTAGAACACCACGTACGCTACAACGGGCTAAATCCGCGTGATGCAACTCTTCGGGCGATGAGTGAAGTATCCGGGCCGGTTATCGCTATTGCGTTTGTGTTGGCATCGGTATTTATTCCGGTAGCCTTTTTGGGCGGAATGGTGGGTGTATTATACAAACAATTCGCACTAACCATTGCTATTTCCATGGGATTATCCGCCTTGGTAGCCCTGACACTGACACCAGCACTATGTGCCCTACTGCTCAAGCCTTATAAGGCACAATCACATGCGGGACCAACAGCAAAGTTTTTCACCAGATTCAATAACCTGTTCGAAAATATGGTCAAACGCTATGGCAATGGTTTGGTTAGAGTCATTCAGCGCTCAACTTTATGCATAGCACTGCTAACAGCCTTGCTGATTGCCAGCGGCGAATTATTGCGAATAGTGCCGACTTCTTTTGCTCCACAGGAAGATCAAGGCTTCTATCTTAGTGCCATCAATTTGCCGGAAGCGGCCAGCCTAGACCGCACTCAAGAGGTAAGTAAAAAAATCGGCAAACTGCTCAATTCACAGCCTGGAGTGCTGGATGTTGGCATCGTTGTTGGCCTTGACCCTCTGACGAGAGCAAACAAACCTAACACCGCCAATATGTTTGTCGGACTTACCCCATGGGATGAAAGAACAACACCTGAATTGCAGGTTGAACAGAAGATTCACCAAACGTTGGCGATTACTAGCTCAATACCGGAAGCAACAGTACTGCCTTTTAATTACCCGCCTTTGCCCGGCGTTGGTATACAAGGAGGTTTCACTCTAATGTTGGAAGATCGAGGCGGCAGTTCTGATGAAGAAATTGACAGCATCTCAAAAAAATTTTTGGCCGCAGCCCGTCAGCGTCCGGAAATCGGTACTATTTATTCCAACTTCCGAACAGATACTCCGGGCTATCGGTTTGAGATTGACCGAGAAAAAATAAAAGCGCTGGGAATTCCGGTGGATGATGTGTTCAATGCTCTGCAAGTTTTTCTGGGTGGTTTGGAAGTCAATGATTTCAATACTTTTGGCCGGACCTACAAAGTTGTTATCCAAGCTGAATCCCAATTCCGGAGCGATATAGATTCAAGCCGATTTTTTTTCGTACGCACCGCAACCGGCAAAATGGTACCACTGAATGCATTGATAAAACCAATACCAATAAGCGGTCCCTTTCTTATACAAAGATTCAATGGTTACCGGGCAATTAAGATTGGGGGCAGTCCCGCTCCAGGTTATAGTTCCGGACAGGCGTTAACTGCTTTAGAAGAAATAGCTGCTCAGACACTACCAACCAAATTCAGTTACGAATGGGCGGATCAAAGCCGTGAGGAAAAAATCTCAGGCAGACGTGCACCAATATTATTCGGGTTGGCGTTGTTGTTCATGTTTTTATGTCTAGCGGCTTTCTATGAAAGCTGGACTGTCCCGTTTGCCGTTATTCTCAGTGTGCCAACAGGTATTTTCGGCGCTTTTTTATTCCAGTATATTCGGCATTTGGAGAATAATGTTTATATGCAAATCGGTTTGATTATGCTGATTGGCCTGATGGCCAAAAATGCAATTTTAATCGTAGAATTTGCCAAAGTCAGGGTCGACAAAGGGATGGAACCGGTGAAAGCGGCCATTGAGGCGGCTACCATTCGTCTACGGCCGATTTTGATGACTTCACTGGCGTTTGTAATCGGCTGCATCCCCTTGGCCGTCGCCAGCGGCGCCGGCGCCGGTGCAAGAAAAGCCATGGGAACAGCGGTTGTCGGCGGCATGCTTATGGCTACGACAATTGGCATATTTTTAATTCCGGTACTGTATGTTATTGTTGACAAGATAACCCATAAGTTCAAGGCATTCCAGCAACAAATAACGAACTCGTCCAGCTAATGCCCGACATTGGTACCTTCGGTGTGGGAATCTAACTTCATCGCAACAGCAAAGGAACTCCAACTGGCAGAAGTGGGAGTCTTCAAGTCAGATTTTAAGGGGGGTAATCCTATATTGAGTAATTTACAGAACGTAATTAATTTTCAATAAGTCATTGTGCCATTCTATCAAGCCGCTTCGCTGAATATTGGTAAGAAACATCTCTTACTCAATCACCATAATATTTAAGATCCAAGTGGCAAAGCAAGTACTTAATAAGGCAAAATTGCAATAAAAGTAAATAAAGAATTAAAGTTATCTCCAACCATGATAGAGAGATAGGTCAAAGAGTGTGAGCATAATTGAGCGATTTGAGCCCAGACACTAATACGCCCGACCCCAAATTACCAGGCACTTGGCTGGTTTTCCGCAGCAAAAACAGGTTTCTCCTGTTTTCTCCTGTTCGAAGGGAATGCATCGAGAGGTAGCATTAGCCACTTCTTTAACTTTATCTTCGCAGGCTTGATCCCCACACCACATGGCTTTGCCAAACCCGGGATGACGGTCGAGAATATTTCGCAATTCTGCCACTGTTTGAACAGTAAATGTTTTTTCATTTTGAGCCTGGCGGGCTTTTTCTAGCAGGGCAATCTGTATACTGTCAAGCAACTCAGACACTTTGGTTTCCACCTCAGCCATAGGGATAACCGTTTTTTCATGAGTATCTCGCCGCACCAGAACCACCTGATCTTTCTCGATATCCCTTGGGCCAATTTCCAGCCGCAATGGAATGCCCTTCATTTCATATTCGTTGAATTTCCACCCCGGCATCTTGTCAGAGAGGTCAAGTTTGGTTCGTATTACTTTAGATAGCCGGTCCTGAAGTTCCTCAGCCTTTGCTGCCACTTCCGGCTTATGGGTAGCGATTGGCACGATGATTAACTGTATTGGTGCAACTTTCGGAGGTAGTACTAGGCCGCTGTTGTCCCCATGGACCATAATTAGTGCCCCAATAGATCGGGTCGTAAAACCCCAGGAGGTTTCGTGTACGTACTGCAGTTTGCCGTTTTTGTCGCTGTACTGAATGCCGAAAGCCTGGGCGAAGCCATTGCCGAAATAATGGGAGGTTCCGCATTGCAAGGATTTGCCATCATGCATTAAGCTCTCAATTGTGTAAGTCGCGACTGCACCGGCGAATTTCTCCTTTTCAGTTTTCCTACCCAGCAGAACTGGAATGGCCAACAGATTCTCGCAGACGTCGGCATACACGTTAAGCATCCGGATAGTTTCAGCCTCAGCCTCTTCGGCGGTAGCATGAACGGTATGTCCTTCCTGCCAAAGAAATTCAAGGGTTCGCAGGAAGGGGCGAGTAGTCTTTTCCCAGCGTACCGCCGAACACCATTGATTATATAATTTAGGTAAATCTTTATAGGATTGGATTGTTTTAGCCCAGTGCTCACAAAACAAAGTTTCAGAAGTCGGCCGCACACAAATCCGTTCGTTCAACTTTTCGTCGCCGCCATGGGTCACCCAGGCCACTTCCGGAGCGAATCCCGCAACATGATCTTTTTCTTTCTGTAGCAGACTTTCCGGGATAAATAGCGGCATGTAGACATTCTCGTGACCAGTAGTCTTGAAAGCGTTATCCAGATATTTTTGGATAATTTCCCAGATTGCGTAGCCGTAAGGCCGGATGATCATACAGCCTCGTACGCTGGAATAATCGCAAAGTTCGGCCTTAAGAACGACGTCTGTATACCATTGTGGGAAGTCCATTTCCATTGATGTAATTGCTTCTACCAGTTTTTTTTCTTTTTTCACTCGTTTCACTCCTCCGTTTGAAACTTATTCCAATAATAAAAGCCCCGATCCCGTAAGGGACCGAGGCTGTCGGTGTTACCACCCTAGTTGGCACAGCAATATTGCCCTGCCCACTTATGTTCCTGATAACGGTAGAAAAACCGCTGTATCTTATACTAATTATTCGGTACAGAACTCCGAGACGGGTTCAAGAGGCCCTTTTGGAAACTTACACCAACCGTTTCCTCTCTCGTTAAAAGGGCGATCCTTACTATTTCTCTTCCTTGTTTTTGTGTTTTATATGTTATATTACCCATATCTTCAATATCACAGAAAAATAATTCTATTTACTGTACTTATCCATAACAGGTGCCCAGGCGTCGATCGCTTTTACCATCTTATCTTTAGTGAATACGGTATGTAAAACATTTGAAGGAATTGCTATAACTTCTTTTTCTCCTACTTTAATAATCTGGTTGCCAGTTTCAAAAAACAACTCACCTTCCAGTACCATGGTAATTTGCTCGCTTTCATGGCTATGGGTTTCGAAACACTTGTGCGGCTGCACCTCGAAATAAGTTAACATGGTTTTCTCTAAGGCCACTGCCCACATCGCTGCTCCAGGGATATCCTCATGGAGAGTAAGTTGTTCAGCGGGGTAGTAGCGGATTTCTTTATTACTCATTCTTATTCCTCATTTCGTACAAACAATACACGAGTTGTAGTTAATTATCCTATATTGTTTATTCTATGAAATCCCACATATTCCTGTATTTTACTATTATCTTTTTATGTACGATAAATCTTTTTTATTCTCAACTTTAAGTTGAATTACTGAGCTTATTTCACAACTGACATTCGGTTTACTGTAAGAGCTAACGGAGATAAAATTGAAGTAACTGCAATTAAATATAGGGAGATGAAAACTATGCTCAACGGCGGAGATATTGGTCAGCGCATTGCCTTATTAAGAAAAGAAAAAGGATATACCCAAGAAGAATTAGCTGGTCTTCTTCATGTTACCGGGCAAGCAGTTTCAAAGTGGGAAAATGGCAATGCAATACCTGACACGATATTATTGCCTGTTTTGGCAAGGATAATGGAAACATCCATTGATCGTTTACTTACCGGTAAGGACTTTACAAAGATGTTAAGTCCTTACGACGACCAATATGAGAAGTCCGACTATTACTGGGGTTTAAAGCCATCATTGTTAGCTGAGAAAGTTGCCAATGTCATTCAGCATAATTTAAAACAAGAGAATTATTTACTAGACCTCGGAAGCGGGGAAGGAAGGGATGCAGGTTATTTTGCCAAGTGTGGATTCATTGTTGATGCACTTGAAATATCAGAACCAGGTATTAAAAAAATAAAACAGTATAGTCAATCCATCGGTTGTTCAATAAACGCCATCCACGCTAATATGATAGACTATGAATTTACTAAGGATTATGATGTTATTTATTCCATGGGAGCACTTCAATTTTTGCCGCCAGAGCAGCGGCAAAAGCATTTTGATACGTACAAAAAACATACTTGCAGCGGTGGTTTTAATGCTCATTTGGTTTTTGTGGAAAAGCCGTTTATTATGGCTGCGCCAGACTGGGAGAAAAATGAATTTTTTTATCATTCCGGTGATTTATCCTTTTATTATCACGATTGGGAGATTATTAAATGCGGAGAAGTAATTTTTGATTGTAATTCATCCAATATACCGCACCGACATGCGGTAAGTTATATTATTGCAAAAAAGCCTAATCAGAATTAGAGAAAGGCTATACTGATTTTTAAAAAATAAAAAATAAAATACTTACCAATAACAAGGATTTGCTGATAAAATACCGAAAGTAACTTTATTAGCAATCTTGCATACATTACATATATTGGAGAAAACTGGGATGAAGAATAAATTTACAATCGGTGAAATGTCCAAATTATATGGCATATCGGAACCAACTTTGCGATACTACGATAAAATCGAATTATTTGAACCGGCGGCTGTTAATGATGCTAATGGGTATCGGTATTATTCTACCGAACAATTTGAACAACTTAATATTATTCAGTATTTAAAATATTTAGGGATACCGCTGAAAGAAATAAAGACTCATTTTGAAAAACGGGATGATGACTATTTGTTACAGCTCCTTATGCACTGCAAAGAAGTGAGTGAAAAAAAACTGGAAGATTTGACAATTATCCAGAATAGATTTAACCATCGTATTGAGGAATTGAAAAAAACTTTAAACCTGCGGGAAATTGGTGTTGCTAAAATAAAGAAGTTGCCTTCCCGTGATACTTTATGTATAAAAAACCAAATAAGGAATCGCCCGGAAATGGAAATATCATTAAAAAAGCTGGAGAAAACAACCCATATAAAATCTTCGGTCTTTATTGGCAGAGTAGGAGTCAGCATAGCCAGAAACGACCTGGAAAACCGGAATTTTGGCAAATATAATTCCATTCTTATCTTTCCGGAAGAGACGGTTGATGATGAGCGATCCTTAAGAATACTTGCCGCCGGTGAGTATGCTTGCATTTACTGCCGGAAAAATCTTTTTAAATCTACGGAGTATTATGAGAGACTTCTTGATTTTATTAATGCCCGCGGCTATGTAATAGCAGGTGAATCCGTAGAACGAATAATTATTGATCAGTTCATATCAAGAGATCAACAAAAACATTTGTCGGAAATTCAAATCCCAGTCAAAAAAATTGGTGCTGTGCATTAACTGAATTATCATGATTGGCGAGAGGCTACGTGTGTTTACGCGTAGCTTTTTTTATTTTATAAAAAATAAACTGATAAATAATATTGACCTTCAAGTTACTTTAATGTTTATTATTGTAGTTGACAATAGTCGCATCCTGAAAAATCTGTCGGTTAAAAAATAATAAAGCGCAAACGGTTTCGGTAGTATTCGTAAATACCAGCTAATTGGGTGCTGCCGGTAAGGCTATAGCGCTGAAAATTAATGAATTTAACCAGAGAGGCCATGAGGCAAGCGATGGTTATTGCTTATTGTGTCTAATTGGTTAAGATAAACCCATACATAAAATGGGCAAAAGAAGAGGAGAGAAGAGAATGCAAAAGAAAATCCTTAAGATCAATGGTCTTACCCGGACGTTGATTATCGATCAGGAAAGCACATTGGCTGATGTGCTCCGTAAACAGCTGATGATGACAGGCTGTAAAGTTGGCTGTGGTCAGGCACAGTGCGGTGCATGCTCAGTTATCATGGACGGCCGCGTGGTATTATCCTGCGTGCTGAAAATGAAAAGAGTTCCTGATGAGGCAGTAATTACTACTATTGAAGGTATTGGCACACCGGAAAACCTTCATCCGCTGCAAGTAGCCTGGATGTCCTATGGCTGTGCTCAGTGCGGCTTCTGCAGCCCGGGCTTCATTCTGTCAGCCAAGGTATTGCTGGATGAGAATCCCAATCCAACCCGGGAAGAAGTGCGTGAATGGTTCCAAAAACATAAGAATGCCTGTCGGTGTACCGGTTACAAGCCATTGGTTGATGCAGTTATGGCTGCCGCCAAAATTATCCGTGGCGAAATACGTAAAGAAGACCTGATCTTTAAGCCTGTAGGCAACAAGATCTATGGCACTACCTATATTCGTCCGTCCGCTATGCAAAAAGTTACCGGTAAATGGGATTTCGGCGCTGATGTTGCGCTGCAAATGCCTGAAGGAACACTGCGTCTGGCATTGGTACAGGCTGAAGTTTCCCATGCTAATATCAAAGGCATCGATACTTCTGCAGCTGAAAAGATGCCTGGTGTATTTAAAGTTATCACCCATAAAGATGTTAAAGGCAAAAACCGGATTACCGGTCTTATCACCTTCCCGAGCAATAAAGGCGACGGCTGGGATCGTCCGATCCTCTGCGATGAGAAAGTATTCCAATTCGGCGATGCTATTGCTATAGTTGCTGCTGATACCGAAGAACATGCGAAGGCAGCTGCTGCCAAAGTTAAAGTTGACCTGGAAGTGCTGCCTGCTTACATGAGCGGCTGGGCTGCTATGGCTCCTGATGCTATCGAAATCCATCCTGGCACTCCTAACATATATTATGAGCAAGGCGTTGTAAAAGGCGCAGAAACCAAACCGTTCATGGATGATCCTAAAAACGTAGTTGCAGAAGTAGAAACTTACTGCAGCCGCCAGCCGCATCTGCCGCTGGAACCTGACTGTGGTAACGCTTATACTGACGAAGAAGGCCGCATCACTGTTCATTCCAAGTCGATCGCTCTCCACTTACACCATGCCATGATCGTTCCTGGCATCGGCATTGAGCCTGAAAAACTGCGTCTTGTTGCTAATCCCACCGGCGCTACTTTCGGTTACAAATTCAGCCCGACCAACGAAGCAATATTGGCTGTTGCTTGTATCGCCTGCGACGGCAAACCTGTTTCCCTGGTATTCAATATGTTCCAGCAAATCACTTACACCGGCAAACGTTCACCTGCTCTTGTTAAAACCAAGCTTTGCGCTGACAAAACCGGTAAATTACTCGCTATGGAAACCGCTTGGTGGCTTGACCATGGTCCTTACAGTGAATTCGGTGACCTCAATACTGTGCGTCAAGGTCAGTTCACCGGCGCTGGTTACAATATTCCGAATATCCGCGGTAAAGGCTATACCGTGTGCACCAACCATGGCTGGGGCTCCGCTTTCCGTGCCTATGGCTCACCGAAAGCCTTCCTGTCTTCCGAAATCTGCATAGACATACTGGCTGAAAAACTTGGCATGGATCCATTTGATCTGCGCTATAAGAATATTTACCGTCCCGGCTCCACCACTCCTACCGGTCAGACACCGGAAGTATTCCCATATGAAGAAATGATGGACAAAATTCGTCCGCTGTACGAAGAAGCCAAAAAACGTTGTAAAGAAATGTCAACTGCTGAAAAGAAATACGGCGTAGGTCTTGCAATCGGCAACTATGGTTGCGGTCTTGACGGTCCGGATGGTTCGCATGCCTGGTCAGAGCTCAATCCGGACGGCACTGTAAGTATTGGTAACTCTTGGCAGGATCATGGTCAGGGCGCAGACCTTGCTACTTTGACTCATGCTCATGAAACTCTCCGTCAGATGGGTATCACTCCTGACCAAATTAAGCTTGTTATGAATGACATGGCCTTTACTCCGGCCAGCGGTCCTTCCGGCGGCAGCCGTCAGAACGTAATGACTGGTAATGCTACCAGAGTTGCTGCTGAAATGCTGGTCAACGCTATGCGTAAACCGGACGGCACTTTCCGTACCTATGACGAAATGGTTGCCGAAAATATTCCGCTTCACTACGACGGCTCCTGGGCTGCCTCCATGTGTACCGACTGCAGTCCTGAAACCTGTCAAGGCGATCCGTTCTGCATTTACATGTATGACGTATTTATGCCTGAAGTTGAAGTCGATATGAAGACCTACAAAGCTAAAGTGGTAAGATTCACTTCCGCCCATGATATTGGTACTATTACTAACAAAACAACTGTTGACGGGCAAATCTACGGCGCTTTAGCGCAGGGTATCGGCCTTGCTCTTACCGAGGACTTCGACGACCTCAAGAAACACACCAGCCTGAAAGGCTGCGGTCTGCCAATGATTGATGATGTTCCTGATGATATGCCGTTAATCTATGTTGTTAATCCGCGTGAACATGGACCTTACGGTGCTGCCGGCGTAGGCGAAGGCCCGCTGAGTGCTCCGCATCCGGCCATCCTGAACGCTATTTACAATGCTTGCGGCGCTCGTGTATTGTCCGTACCGGCTTTACCAGAAAAAATTAAGGCTGCTTTAGAAGGCAATAACAAAGTAATGCCTAAATAGTCTTTAGACAAAGTAACGAGAAAATAGACACAACTTAGAAAATAAGTTGTGTCTATTTTTTATCTGTAGCAGAATTTATAACTTTTCGGGTAAGTGTCAGAAGATGAGTGTCCTCTGTGTTTTTCGTGGCTAGCCGTATCCCTTATTCGCAGGAAGAGGGAGAGACAGTTGGCGTTATTGCGGAATATGTACTGGCAATCCGTCCCTTAAAGAAACTGATGATGCAAGAAATAACAACAACTGAAAGGATAGAGAAGAAGCTCTTCCATAATCCGACGGTGAATATTCCTGAGCCAACAATAGCTGCATCGAGAAATAAATTTATTTTTCCCGGGTCCCAGCCAAATCGTTGTTGCAAGTACATTGTTAAGATGCCGGTACCACCTAAAGAACTTTTATTCAAAAACAGGAGTGATAAACCCACTCCAACAAAGCCTCCACCGATGAGAACATCTCCCCAGACAGGAAAGATAAATTCGGGTATCATTTGTATAATTTTTGTAAGAAATGAAACGCTGACAACAGCAAAGAGTGTAGTCAAAGTAAAATTCCATCCCATTTTCATGATGGAGAGTATATAAAAAGGTAAATTTACGATAAAGAATACGTAAGGAAAGGACATTTTTAATGAATAGGACAAATTTAATGCCAGTCCGGCTGTTCCCCCTGTGACGATATGGGCATGCTGAAAAAATACTATGCCGATACTTGTAAAGAAACACCCTAGTAGGACTTTCAACAATTTGATCATAATGGGACATACTCCTTATTTCCGGTTCGCTATACTTATAATAAACCTAATTACAATTTGATGTCAACAAATTTTGTACTACATCAACAATATGTGTATGAAACGAGCAATTGTAAATAACTTCTGCCTGTGGTATTTTATACTGTATAGAGGCGGTGAACTGATTTGGATAAAGAAGAAGCGTTGGATTTTCTCAAGCGGGTTGCCGAAGGCATTGCCTGTATGTTCGGCAATTCGTGCGAGACAGTCATTCACGACATGGACAACAAAGAACATTCCGTTCTTGCTATTTATCATGGCGAAGTTACTAATCGCAAATTAGGTGGCAGTTTTTCAATTCTTGGTATTAAGGAAGTGGATGAGTTTTTTAAGGGAAAAGATGTTGTCAATTGTCTGGCCACAACAAAAGAAGGACGCCTGATTAAAAGCTCGACCTTTCATTTAAACGGAGACGACTATCATTATGCCCTGGGTATTAATTATGATTTCACTCACTTGTCTTTGGCCAAAACGGCTTTAGAAGAACTGATCTCGGTAGGCGAAACAATTGAAGATGCCCTTAATACCTCGGGAAATTTGTTACAGGATATCTTTGATGAATGTCTTAAAATAATCGGCAAACCTGTAGCATTATTTACAAAAGAAGACCGCCTGAAAATAATACCATTGCTGATGGAACGGGGCGCCTTCGATTTTTATAAAGGGATTCCCACCATTGCTGAAAAACTCAACATTTCCCGTTATACCCTTTATAAATATCTCCGGGAACAATCCTGGAACAATAATGCTGACAATGGCATCATATAAGTCTGGGCATTGTTCCATAATCCTTTTGTTGGAAAACAACTATAGTTAATAAAAAAAACGGGCAATAATTTCCCGCTGGCGGATAATTATAAGCTCGTTTTTTGTAGTATAAGAATAAATAATAATAACCCTCCGTGTCCTCCGTGGTTAGCGTGTCCCAAAGC
>JAEYSJ010000347.1 GCA_023434855.1 Bacillota bacterium
GATGCAGAACTACACGAAGCGCGTAGTCAGTTGCCTGATTAAGCTGCACACCTTCACCTCCTTCTTAATATACTATACCGATATGGTATTAATTAAATTATAAACACTATTTTTTATCATGTCAATATTTTCAAGAAATAATTATTATTTTTAGCTAGCTGCAATGTATCAAAAAACCTTCCTGGTAAAAAGTAGAAAAGGTGGGTGCAATTGTGCAACTTGCGACAGATGGCAGCGAAATTCCGCCCCCCTTTGTTGCCAGACCATCTAGACTGTGTTAAATTCTTTAATACGTTCCATATAGATTGGGCTTAATTCTTTTAGTTTGTTTTAATTAGTTTTTTAATCACGGTATTTTTTTACTAATTTACCCTTGACTTCCTTGTTTAAATTTAGTATAATTTTAAGCACGATAACTGGTATTATTTAATAATAATTATTATTTGTGGAGGGATTTTCTAATGAAAAAATTTGTATGCACAATCTGTGGTTATGTTCACGAAGGAGTGGCTGCACCTAGTGTCTGCCCCCAGTGTAAAGCGCCTGCCGAAAAATTTGTCGAGCAGACAACAACTAGCCTGAACTGGGCCGACGAACACAGAATCGGTGTGGCTGCCGGAGTTGATTCCCAGGTGGTTGAAGGTCTTAAAATGAACTTCATGGGAGAATGCACCGAAGTAGGTATGTACCTTGCTATGAGCCGCCAGGCCGACCGGGAAGGACACCCGGAAGTTGCTGAAGCCTATAAAAAAATCGCTTTCGAAGAAGCGGAACATGCGGCCAAATTTGCCGAACTCTTAGGCGAAGTTGTCTATCCCAGCACCAAAAAGAATCTGGAACTGCGGGTTGACGCCGAATATGGCGCTTGCCAGGGCAAGCTTGACCTGGCAAAAAGAGCCAAAGAACTTGGCCTTGATGCAATCCATGATACCGTCCATGAAATGTGCAAAGATGAAGCACGCCATGGCGCCGCTTTCAAAGGCCTGCTGGACAGATATTTCAAATAATAAATTTTTCATAAGGCGTATAACCCTGAACGGGTTATACGCTTTAATTTGTTTTTCGTAGTACTTTTTCATCCTGAAATAATACACTGCCTTACTCGACAATGTCTTTATAAACATCCATATACACATTGGCAAAGAAAAATACCACAAAACACTGATACCAAACAAATCAAACATTATTTCTGCGAGATGTATCTCGAGCCGTTTCCACTCCGTGTGCTCTGTGGTTCAGTATTTTCCCAACGTAGTAATCGCTCAAAAGCTTAAACTATTAGCAGATAAGGCGCACCTCCCTAACGGGCTGTGCGCCTTATCTGCTATTCCTTTAACTGATCCCTTAGTAACTAGTCTACAACCCCACGCAAACAGTCAGCTTATCTTCCGGATAGCGGCAACTTTAGCCTCAATATCCTGCGCGCCGACAATTTCGGTAACCAATGCGGCAATTTTGGCACCACATCGCCGTACAGCCGCGATGTTATGTTCCTTTATCCCGCCAATAGCAACAAACGGGAGTTTAATATTTCTCACTACATAATCCAGATACTCCAACCCCACCGGGTTACATACATCCTTCTTGGTTTTGGTGGCAAAAATCGGCCCCACACCAATATAATCAATTTCCCCACACCGGACGGCATTTTCAGCCTGACTTGGTGAGTGGGTGGAGAGACCGATTATCATCTCAGGCCCGACAAGTTGTCGTACTTTCTCAGGCGGCAGGTCATCCTGACCGATATGTACTCCGTCTGCTGCAACCAGCAACGCCAGATCGACATGATCATTGACAATAAATGTAACACCCGCTTCACGGGTCAGTTGACTGATAACCAGACATTCATGGTACATTTCCCGGCCGCACTTATCCTTTTCCCGGTATTGTATTACCTTGATACCGGCGGCAATCATTTGTTTCACTACTTCCACATTACTACGCCCCAGAGAATGCTCCCCGGAGGTAAGACCGTAAAGATCAGTTGTCAGGAAATTTGCCATACCAGGCTTAGTAATTATTTCTTATCCCCCGTTCCGCATACGATTTAAAAAATAACTCAACACAACATCTGCTTGCTTTGCCGCCGCAACATGCACTCGCGGTGCCAACGGCGGACAGGCGGGACTAATGGCTGACACCAGATCGCCAACAAGATAAAAGTTTTCTTTAATTTTGCGTACAGTAATACTGTCGGTATCGCCCCAGCCGGCAAGACCGGAAGCTGCTACAAGCAGCTTAGCTGTATTAATATAGGCTTCAACAATCATTTTTTTATATTCCGGCCGGTCAAAGGCTTCAACTACCACATCACAATCGGCAAACAAGCCACCCACATTTTCCGGGCCGACTTTTTGCTGCAGCGTTTCGGCCTCAACATTGCCATTTATCATAGCGAGATTTTCCCGTAATACTGCTACCTTAGCCCGCCCCACCTGATGCTGAAAATAAAACTGGCGGTTAAGATTGCTGTGATCAATCACATCAAAATCAACGAGCTTAAACCGTATAAAACCACTGCGTACAAGCATCTGCGCACAATTCGAACCAAGACCGCCCGCACCGGCAATACCGACCTTAATCTTTTGTATCATGGCAATACTGCCCGGATCGAGATACCTCTTTAATCCTTCTTCAAAACCATTCAATTTTTTCACCCCGTACAACCTTGCTTCCCGATATACTGATTAGCACGCCCGGACCGCCTGCAGCAACTCAAATGGTTGGGGCAATTTACTATCTACCAAATTTGCCAGTCCTTATACACCGGCTGATACCCCTGATCATAAAGCATAGTCGCGACATCGCGGACACCCCGTTCATCAGATATTTCAAACTGGCCGACAGAGGCCTCCTGCGAATGTCCGCCTACCGCCGTACATGATCCTGCCGACATTCTGGTGATTCCCAGCCTCACTAGATTATTGCGAAACCCCGCAGATTCCCTGGTCGACAGGGTAATCCCGCTGCGCGGCATGAACAGGCGGTAGGCTAAAATATATTGCACCAGATTTTTGTCACTGACAATTACCCTGGGCGGAAATCCTCCCGCATGCGGCCGCATTCTGGGAGGAGACATGCTGATCTCTGTCTCTAAATATTTGTTCTGCAGGTAATTGGCATGGACACCGGTCATAAAAGCTTCCTGCCGCCAGTCATTCAAGCCGATCAATGCCCCGATATTCATTGTGCGCATTCCCGCCTGGCAGGCTCTTTCCGGAGCATCCAAACGGTAATGGTAATTCCGTTTCGGCCCATAATGCAGCTCTGCATATACATTTTGATCATACACCTCTTGATAAAGGGTAACCCCATCGACGCCAGCCTTGACAAGTTCGGCGTATTCAGCTGTATCCAAGGGATATATTTCAATACTAATTGACGTAAAATAATCTTTCAGCACCTGGACACAGTCTCTAATATAAACAACCGGCGAATACTGCCGTGACTCGCCTGTGAGAATAAGAATATGCTTAAGACCGGTTTTGGCAATTGCCTTTGCTTCCTCCGCTACCTCAGCCAGGGTAAGTTTTTTGCGCAGAATATCGTTTTGAACATGAAAACCGCAATAAACACAGCGGTTGACACAATAGTTGGCAAGATATAACGGAGTATAGAGCAGCATGGTCCGGCCAAATTGGCTGACCGTAATACGATGAGCCTGTTGCGCCATTGCTTCCAGGTGAGATTCCGCCTTAGGAGACAGAAGTGTCAAGTAATCGTATAAACTCAGATGATCTTTGCCAATAATGCTTAAAATTTGATTATCGGTAATTTCTGCAAAAAAAGCAGCCAGATCCATTTGAAAATACTTATCCAGTTCTTCATAAACACTCATTATTATCAATCCCCACTTTACAGCCTTATTTCCTGCTGACGATTTACTATTCATGCAGAAAGCCGGTCAAGGGCGAAGAAGCAGCGGCGTAGTCCCTGACAGCTCCTGGTCCGGCGATATAGGCCATTCTCCCGGCAGCAACCGCCAGACCGAATGCCTTAGCCATGACAACCGGGTTGTTTGCCGTGGCTACCGCCGTATTTACCAGCACTGCCGCCGCCCCCATTTCCAGGGCTTCAGCCGCTTCGGAGGGACGGCCGATTCCGGCGTCAACTATAATGGGTACCGGTATTTCTTCAATAAGTATCCTGACCATTTCCTTGGTCTTAAGACCACGGTTGGTGCCGATTGGCGACCCCAGGGGCATTACAGCGGCGGCGCCGGCTTCAACAAGTTTTTTGGCCACTGTCAGATCCGGGCTCATATATGGCAGAACGACAAACCCTTCTGCCGCCAGTGCCGCAGTGGCCTTTATAGTTTCAAGGTTATCCGGCAGCAAATATTTGCTATCGGCGATTACCTCAATCTTAATCCAATTACCACAGCCGGCTGCGCGGGCCAGGCGGGCAATGCGGACAGCCTCATCGGCATTCCGGGCGCCTGAAGTGTTTGGCATCAGGATGCAATCCTTTGGTATGTAGCTAACAATATTTTCTGCGGCACATTCAGGGTCAACCCGCCTTAATGCCA
>JAEYSJ010000367.1 GCA_023434855.1 Bacillota bacterium
GTGTAGGCTGATAACCTACTGCCGATGGCATACGGCCCAAAAGAGCCGAAACTTCGGAACCTGCCTGGATAAAGCGGAATATATTATCGATAAACAACAATACGTCCTGTCCGCCAACATCACGGAAATATTCAGCCATGGTCAAGCCGGTAAGACCCACGCGCATACGTGCTCCGGGCGGCTCGTTCATCTGGCCGTATACCAGGGCTGTTTTCTCAATAACGCCGGATTCCTTCATTTCATTCCAAAGATCGTTACCTTCACGGGTACGCTCACCTACACCGGAGAATACCGAGAAGCCGCCATGCTCGGTGGCAATATTACGGATCAGTTCCATGATAAGTACCGTTTTACCTACGCCGGCACCACCAAACAAGCCGATTTTACCGCCACGGGCATATGGAGCAATAAGGTCAACGACTTTAATGCCTGTTTCGAGAATTTGCGTAGCAGTTTCCTGCTGTTCAAATGTGGGTGCAGGACGATGGATCGGCCAATGATCTTCAGCCTTAACTTCCTGCGGGTCATTGTCAACCGTTTCACCCAGCACGTTAAATACCCGGCCCAGTGTGCTTTTTCCTACCGGAATTTTAATCGGAGCGCCAGTATCCGTAGCTTGCATGCCACGGGTCAAACCATCAGTGGAAGACATCGCAACACACCGGACGGTATTATCGCCCAAATGCTGCATAACTTCCACCGTCAGATGGATTTTTACATCTGCTGACTGGCCTTCGATTTTAATTGCGTTATAAATAGCAGGCAACTGTTCCGGGGGAAACTCAATATCAACGACAGGGCCAATAACCTGTATAACTCTACCGATGTTCAAACCTACTTCCCCCTCTGGAGGTCTATTGCTAAAGGCACTTGCGGTATCTCGCGAGAAAACGCTGTTAGATTATTAGATCGCGTATCAGTACCTTAGTCAACAACCTTTAAAATATTGTATTCTTTTCAAAAGCTATTTAAGTGCCTCAGCGCCGCCCACAATCTCGGAAATTTCGCGGGTAATGGTGGCCTGACGGACTTTATTGTAATTCAACACAAGTTTGGCTATTAGTTCTTCGGCATTATCCGTAGCTGAACCCATAGCGGTCATACGGGCACCGAGCTCACTGGCCGCCGATTGCAGTAATGCGCCGTAAACAGCTGTTTCCAGATATTTAGGCAGCAGCAAGTCCAGTACTTCGGCAGGGGACGGTTCAAAGATGTATTCTTTGTGCCCGGCATCCCCCTGTTCTGACGTATCAGTCAGCGGCAGTAATTTTATAGTGGTCGGCTTTTGGTTAATCGGGGAATAAAACTGGGTATATACCAGATAAATTTCATCATATTCACCAGCTTTAAAGCTGTCGGCCAAAGCTTGGGCAATGGCCACAGCATGGTGGTACGCCGGTCTTTCGGAAAATCCGGTATACTCCTGATCAACACTGTAGCCACGACGCCGGAAATAATCCCTGGCTTTGCGGCCAACTGTCACCAGTCCCACATTACTCTTACCCTTAATCTGCGGCATTACTTCTTTGAACAAGTTTGATGAATACGCGCCAGCCAAACCTTTATCCGCACTTAGAATAAGGTAGCCTACCCTTTTTACTTCCCTAACTTCTAAAAGCGGGTGGGTTGTATCACGTACATTGGGCGCCACACTGGCCAGCACTTCCCGGATTTTCTCGGTATAAGGACGGCTGGCAATAGCCCGCTCCTGGGCCCGGCGCAGGCGAGCTGCAGCAACCATCTTCATGGCCTTGGTGATCTGCTCAATGTTCTTTACGCTCTTAATGCGGCGGCGTATATCCCGTGCACTAGGCATATGTTATCACCTCGCAGCCGCTTGTGATTTATCATAGGTCACAAATGTATCTTTAAATTCTTTAATTGCTTTTTTCAGGGCATTTTCGATTTCAGCATCAATTTGCTTTTTCTCCCTAATGCCTTTGCCAATTTCAGCATAGTTAGAACGCATAAATTTAAGATAATCTTTCTCAAATTTAGTAACATCCTCAATCGGCACATCGTCCAGATAGCCGTTAACTGCAGTATAGATGACCATTACCTGATCTTCAACCGCCATTGGTGTATACTGAGGCTGCTTCAGGATTTCCATGGTACGCTGACCACGGTCAAGCTGGGCTTTAGTTGCCTTATCAAGGTCAGAACCAAACTGGGCAAATGCTGCAAGTTCCCGGTATTGGGCCAAATCCAGACGCAGACGTCCGGCAACCTGTTTCATAGCCTTAATTTGTGCGGAACCACCAACCCGGGATACCGACAAACCGGCGTTAATTGCCGGACGGATACCGGAGTAGAACAATTCGCTTTCCAAGAAGATCTGACCATCAGTAATGGAAATAACGTTAGTCGGAATATAAGCAGAAACGTCACCGGCCAAAGTCTCGATTACAGGCAGAGCGGTAATTGAACCACCGCCAAGTTCCGGTGAAAGTTTGGCTGCCCGTTCCAACAGACGGGAATGCAAATAGAATACATCGCCCGGATATGCTTCACGTCCGGGAGGACGACGCAGCAGCAGGGACATAGCACGATAGGCTACTGCATGTTTGGACAAGTCGTCATATACGCAGAGTACATGACCACCCTTTAACATAAAGTACTCGCCCATTGTTACCCCGGAATACGGAGCAAGGTACTGCAACGGCGCACTGTCGGATGCTGCTGCAACAACAACGGTAGTATATTCCATGGCACCGGTTTCTTCCAACGTACGTACTACGCGGGCAACAGTTGAAGCTTTTTGACCGATAGCCACATAAATGCAATTTACACCCTGACCCTTTTGATTAATAATGGTGTCAATGGCAATAGCCGTTTTTCCTGTACCACGGTCACCAATGATAAGTTCCCGCTGACCACGGCCAATAGGAACCATGGAGTCAATAGCCTTCAATCCGGTTTGCAGCGGCTCTTTAACTGACTGGCGGTCTGCAATTCCGGGAGCGCGGTATTCTACCGGACGGAATTCGGTGGTATTAATAGGTCCCTTGCCATCAACGGGCTGGCCAAGAGCATTTACAACCCGGCCGACCATCGCCTCGCCAACCGGTACTTCCATAATACGACCGGTACGGCGCACTGTATCGCCTTCTTTGATTAACGTCTCGCCGCCCAAAAGCACGGCGCCGACATTGTCTTCTTCGAGGTTAAGTACCATGCCATATACGCTGTTTGGGAACTCTAAAAGTTCACCGGCCATCGCTTTTTCCAAGCCATGGACACGGGCAATACCATCGCCCACCTCGATAACAGTACCAACATCATCAACATTGAGGTCTACCTGGTAGCGCTCTATTTGCTGCTTGATGATAGCCGTTATTTCTTCTGGCCTCATTTTCATACTCAGTTTGTCACCCCAATCTTAGTCACTTCAGTCTTTAACAGCGCGGTTTTTAACATTTGGAGTTGACGCACCACGCTACCGTCAATCAACTTATCCCCAATTTTTACGATTACCCCGCCTAAAATCCGGGCATCGACTTTTGTTTTCAGAACCATATTTTTGCCAGTAACTGCGCTTAGTTTTGCAGCCAGAGCCTCACTCTCTTTCTCAGAAAGCGGCAGGGCGGAAGTTACTTCCGCTTCGGCAATATTGCGCGCTTCGTTGGCCAATTTCCTGAATTCCCGGACAATGGCCGGGAAAGCGGCCTCACGGCGCTTGTCTACCAGCAACAGTAGGAAATTTTGAACAAAATCAGTCAACTCGGAGCCAAAGATCGTTGTTATCGTTTCTTTCTTTGCTGCCGCCGGAACCTGGGGATGGTACATTAAAGTTGTTAACTGTTCATGGCTGGAAATTGTATTTTCAACCATGCTAAGTTCCTGATCAACTTTGTCCAGCATATCCTTTTCGGCAGCAATTTCATAGATAGCTTGTGCATATTTTAACGCTAACTGATTGGCTAGCATGGCAAACCACCTATTTTCTTCTCATCCAATTTGTCAATGAAGTCAACTACCAGTTTGCTATTAGTTTCAGCATCTAAATTGTGACCAATTATTTTGGTGGCGGCAGCCATGGATAAGGCAACCACTTCGCCTCTAAGCTCAGCCAGCGCGTGATCACGCTCACGGGCAATTTCTTCCTGAGCGGCCTTTAAGAGCCGGGCATTTTCTGCACGGGCTTCAGCCAAAATTTCTTCCTTGGTCTGTTCTGCCAATTTCATTGCTTTGTCAACAATAGCCTGGGCTTGCGTCCGGGCTGCGGCCAACTGCTCCTGATACTCACGCTTCAACTGCTCGGCAGCGGCTTTTTCCCGTTCTGCCGTTTCTATGCTATCCACAATTTTGGCCTGGCGGTCTGCCAGAGCCTGCATTAACGGTTTATACGCGAATTTTGCCAGGATGAAAACCAAGATCAGAAAATTAAAAATCTGCGCTAATAGCGTCCCATTTAAATCAACCAATGAGGGCACCTCCTCTTTCCGGCGTGTAGGCATTACTGGCAGGATAAGGCTCCTGCCAGCACCCTGTAACGCTTAATTACTTTAAGAACGGATTGGCAAAGACTAATACGATGGCAATTACTGCTGCAATAATAGGAATAGACTCGATCAAACCTACCGAAATAAGCATGTTTACCAAAATAGTGCCTTTTGCTTCCGGTTGTCTGGCCATACCCTCAATGGCCTTAGCAGTAACTGAACCGTCCCCGATACCGGCGCCAATTGCAGCCAGCCCAATAGCTAAGCCCGCGCCAAGAGCAGATGCTCCAATGATAACAGATTGTTCCATAGACATAAAAAGTATCCTCCTTTATTTTCACATTAAGGTTTGTAAATTAGCAATCATGAAAAACCTGACAATCTTTTTAGTGATGCTCGTCCTTTAATGAGTTGGACAGATACGACATGGACAGCATCGTAAAAATAAATGCCTGGACAACACCAACAAACACACTAAATGCCAGCCATGCCGTGGGAACCACATAAGGCACCAGCATCCCCAAGATAATGAGCAGAATTTCCCCGGCTAGAATATTGCCAAATAGACGGAAAGATAAGGTAATCGGTTTTGCCAATTCTTCAATGATATTGATAATCACGAAAGGTATAAAAGGCTCAAAGAAATGTTTGAAATATTTCACCGGACCTTTATTAATCGCCCCAATAATATGTACCAACGCGACAACCATCAAAGCCAGCCCCAGTGTTGTATTAATATCATTAGTCGGCGAAGTCAGCCCGGGAATCAATCCCTGTTCATTTGCCACGACCAAAAATAAGAACAACGTAATAATAAGTGGCGCCAGCTTTCTGCCCTTAGGCCCCATCGTATTGTCAATCTGATCCAATAATGCCGTAACGGCCATTTCCAGGAAATTTTGCCAACCACCAGGTATAATTTTCGCATTTCTTGTAGCTACAATCGCTAAAATAATAACAATCGCCATACTAAGCCAAGTCATTTGCAGCGTATCAAGATTAAACGTCATCCCGGCGAAATGCGCTAATTTGTGTCCACCAATCTCATGTCCTCCACCATGTCCCATACTTTCACCCCTTTCTCACCGCAATTTTTTCTGGTTAAAAACCCCTTGAACCACAAGTACTACGGCATTAAACAATATGACTATATGAAGTGAGAATAAACCCACTATTGCCGCCCCAAAATTAATATTAGAAATACCAACAGCCAAAACAAGCATTAATACCACAAAGGCAAGCCGCACCAGCCACCCGGACCGCATATAGGCAATGGCCTTATGCAGCGGCATCTCGGCACTTTTCTTCACCCTGTAGCACATCAGCAAAAAATATATCATGCTGGTGGCAATACCTAAGGCCAGACCGGGCACTACGTTGTCCAATCCGGCGGCATAAGCGCTGACACCAACAAACAATCCCCATACTATCATCTGGAGTACAGTACGTTTTACTTCAATCACATAATCTTGCATATACCTTATTATGATCCTTGCATGATTTTTTTATATGTAGCCCATAATCCGGTTATCATGCCCAGCACGATGCCCGCGACTGTTGCCCATGGACTACTCTCAAGCCAGTTGTCAATCGCCCGACCGAGAAACAATCCGACTGCAACGGTGGCAACCATGTTCAAACCTATAGTGCTTACCATGCCGATTGCAGCAAACAGCGGGCGTTTGTCGTCCTTTCTCATATGCTGCCCCTCCGCCCTTAAAGCCTATCAGTACAGTAAACTATTATATCCGAACAGGATAATTTCTATAACCGACAATTACAGTTTATTCTCCATGAAAGCGGTAAATCCTGCTGGCGATAACACAAAAAACCAAAAACTTCTCGTAATTCTCTGTTAACATAATTTTGAAGTAAAATACTTTCCTTAATTCGTCAAAGTTCTACATTTATATGAACTGGTCTGGCCACCTGTCAGACAGGCCATGTTTCCATAAAATTGTCTGCACAATGCGTCTGGCGGCCTGCCCATCCCCATACGGATTACAGGCATTAGCCATATGTTCATACTCTTTTTTATTTGCCAGCAGCAAGCGCGCTTCCCTGTATACACTGTCTCTTGCTGTGCCGATAAGCTTGACTGTACCGGCTTTAATCGCTTCCGGCCGTTCAGTAGTATCACGCAATACCAACACAGGCTTGCCGAGGGCAGGAGCTTCTTCCTGAATACCGCCTGAATCGGTGAGTATTAAATAGGACCGGGCCAATAAGTTGGCAAAAGGCTGATAGTCAAGGGGGTCAATCAAATGAATTCTTGAAAGGCCACCCAATTCAGTATTGACAATATCCCGCACCAATGGATTTTTATGCACAGGAAAAACTACTTCGACATCGGCAAACTCGGTAACAATATCACGCAATGCCTGGTATACGTGCCGCATGGGTTCACCCAGGTTTTCCCGGCGGTGGGTTGTCACCAGAATTACTTTTTTATCAGTGTAATTAATCTTGGCGAGCAATTGATCGGCAAACTGATAGTTGGGCTTTACAGTGGCCAACAAAGCATCAATAACAGTATTGCCTGTAACAACTATAGATGATTCCCCGACTGCCTCAGTAATAAGATTTTCCCGGGCCGTTGCAGTCGGCGCAAAATGCAAATCAGCCAGCGAGCCGGTAAGTTTCCGATTCATTTCTTCGGGAAATGGTGAATACTTGTCACGCGTCCTTAACCCTGCCTCAACGTGACCGACCGTAACCTGATGATAAAAAGCCGCCAGAGCGCCGGCAAAAGTAGTCGTGGTATCACCATGGACCAGGACTATATCGGGCTTTTCTTTAGCAAAAACCTCATTGAGACCTTGCATTGCGCGGCAGGTAATGTCAAATAATGTTTGGCCCTGAGCCATAATGTCCAAATCATGATCAGGTGCAATTTGAAATAAATCAAGTACCTGGTCCAACATTTCCCTGTGCTGTGCTGTAACAGCAACTACCGGGGCGATGAATTCCGGATATTTAGCCAATTCCAAAACTACCGGAGCCATTTTGATAGCTTCAGGCCGTGTACCGAAGACTGTCATTACCTTAATACGCTGCATAAAATCGCTTCCTTTCTTAAGAAAACCGCTATCGCGGCTTTGGGTATACGGCTAACCACAGAGGACGCAGTGGTATTTTATTATTTCTTGTACTCCTTACTACGTCCCTAACTCAATGTATTCACTTTATAACAGTTAGTACAAGTCCCCTTATTCCTCGCGGCGTCCTGAACTCAGAATATTACCCAGGGCCCACAGATAATGTCATATAATATCCTGATTTGATTGCACGAATGTATATTCGAGCCGTTCCACTCTGTGTCCTCTGCGTCCTCTGTGGTTCAAAAACATTAGCCCCAAACAACCCACTGCCCAAAAGCTTATACTTTTTTATATTACCAAAAACGGGCGGGCTTTACGCCCGCCCGCCAAAATTAACATTTGTGCAGACTTTACTATCATATCATCTTAATGTCAGTCGACTTAATGACTTTCCACCGATTTTGAAGCTTTGAAAACCCCCACTTTTTTGGCACCCAGGAAGGCAACACATAATAAAGCAACAATAATAACCATCCCTAAAGCATGGTTAACTTCTGTCAGAACAATGGCACTTAACCCCAGACAGCCGCTGATGACATACATTAACAACACCGCCTGCTTTTGGGAAAAACCCATTTCCAGCAAACGATGATGTAAATGCCCTTTATCCGGTTTGAAAATCGGACGCCCGCTCATATAACGGCGGATTATAGCGAAGGCAGTATCCATTATTGGCAGACCTAATGCCACAATCGGCACTATCAGCGCAATAGTTGCCGCGCTTTTAACGGCGCCAAGAATTGAAACCCCCGCCAGCATATACCCTAAAAACATACTGCCGGTATCTCCCATGAATATTTTGGCAGGGTTAAAATTATGCTGTAAAAAACCCATGGCACTGCCGGCCAGTGCAGCCGTCAAAATCGCCACTGTCCAGAAATTTTGCTGTAAAGCCACCATCAAAATGGTAACAGAGGCAATGGTGGATACACCTGCTGCCAAACCATCCAAGCCGTCAATCAAATTTACCGTATTAGTAAGACTGACAACCCACATGATGGTAACAGGAACAGAAAAATAATCTATATATAACATATCGCCAAAAGGATTGGTCAGCCACTCAATTCGCACTCCAAACAATATCAGCACCATCGCGGCTAAAATCTGTCCAAGCAGCTTGGCCTTTGCCGGAAGTTGTTTTAAATCATCTATAATACCAACAATCAAAATAACGGTACCACCCATTAATAGTCCCATAATTTCACGGCTGATGTGCAAACTAGCCAGTACTGCCAATACAAAGCCGGCATAAATAGCCAATCCCCCCATCCGGGGAATAGGTCTGGTATGCACTTTGCGGGCATCCGGTGCATCCAGCGCGCCTGCCTTAATAGCCAATTCTTTCACGCGCGGCGTTATGAAATACGCAACGACCAGCGCTACTGTAAATGCAACAACATATGTCTGCATTTGTTAACACCCCATTTCTACACAACATCCCCATTGTAACTCACCTATACAAAACTTGTCAAATAACGATTATGCGCCCAAACCTGGTTTACGGCAACTAATTTCATCACCACTAAGTATATTCATTATAAACGGACAATATAACCCCATAAATCGTTTAAACCGCCCATAAATAGGCATTTGAAAACATTCCGCCATCTAACATGCTAAAGATTCTGCTGACAATCAGTTGAAAGGATAGACGGAACTCCAGCGTTTGCGACAGATGGCAGCGGAATCACGTCCGCCCTTTATGCCGGTAACCAGGAGTTTGTTGCAAAAGTCATTTTGGTGCAAGCCCGTCCACAATATATCTACATTTATCTAACGATAAGCCCTATAATAGAGGCTGTTACAAAATACCCGTCTCTGTCGTTAGGCCTTTCAGTAGTGACCAGATATGCCCTTGCTGTGCGGTTTCCCGGGCGTTTAACATTAGGGTATTTTATAACAGTTTAAAATAATATTAAGGAAAGTGTGTTTTTTGAAACACACTCTATTGTGGACATTATGGATGATTCAAGGGTTTTGCAACAACCTCCTAGATCAAGCACAATAGCCTTTGCGGCGCAGTTTGGCGATATGGCTGTCAATAAGGGCAGGCACATCAACAACATACTTTTCCGCTAAAATATACATCATGGTAAAACAGCACTGGGCCACATCCAGAAGTTCTCTGGCACACCCGGCAAGAACAGCTTCATCATCCAGCAGACGCTGCTCACCGGATGCTCCGGCGCGTTTACCTAAGTATTGCGTCAATTCCCCTAACTCCTCCTGGATTTTACACACCGTTGTCAGCAGGGTAACCTGCTCCAGCACCAGCCGGGGCAGTTCCAGATATTTATAATTACCTTCAGTTGTAATGCGATAATTACGCGTATTGTCAAACCGATAGCCTTTTGCCGCAAGTTTGCCCAAATGAGTTTCAATTAATGCGTCGGCCTGCATGCCAGAAAAGCCCTCAATATCCTCCATTACAAAAATCATGGTAACACAAGTCTGAGCCACATCCAGAAGTTCCCCGGCCACATCATACAATAACATTCCGGCCGCTTCATGAACGGCGATAATCTCAGGCGCCAAGCCCTCATAAGGCAAAAATTTCAAAACGGCCCGCGCCAATTCTCCCGCCTCTTCCATTATTTTCAGCAAGGTGGAATCCAAAGTAGGCTTAAGATTATTCAATTTGGGCAAATAAACAGCCTCAAGCACAATAACCGACCCTTTCTTACAAGCCCTATGACTCAAATTCTAGCATATTAAGCATAGTTTGTATATATTTTAAATATTTACAATATTTGTTAGAACCTGCTTACTTTGTTATCGGAGAACCGTTCCCGGGGATACAGCAATTCCTTTACCTTGCGATAAGAAGCTTCATTTCTATTATCGATAAAAACCCGGGGAATACCGCAAGCATAGCCACGTACCTGATCTTCGGCAAATATTTCCTGCGCAGATTGGACAGCTTTGGTGAAGGCGGATTGCGGCCCGGATTTTTTTAAATATTCTTTTAGTTCAGCGCCTTTTAACCAACAGTCAGGTGCTTCCTGTTGTTTTCCCACAATTACTGAGCAATACGGCGCCCGTCCCCGTTTTTGCCGTGCCGATAACAGGCTACGATATATAACGTCATCCGCTGGTATCGTATAACCCATCAGTACAACATGCTCAGCATTTTCCAACGCCACCCGCATATCACGCTGAATTTCTTCCAGAAAAGGCGCGTAGCCGGCTTTAAAGTTGCTTTGCATCACCAACGGCGTATGCTTTAATTCGGTTAATGTGCCACAATGCACACATTGCACCACATCGGCCATCCCCATTTTGTGAGCTACCAATTCCTCATGCGATCCGGGTTTTCGCCAACTGTCCGTAAACCCAGGCAGCAAAGGCGGGGGAAACAAACTGGGAGAGGCATACCGCCACTCATTACCCAGATACATAGTCAGCTTGCCGCAGCTCGGACACTCCCGCCAACTGGAACAGCCATGGGGAAAGTAAATTTTCCCCAGCCTTACCCGCCGGGAAACCACATGCCCGGTATTATTCGTACGCTGGACTACTGATTCATTAAAGGGATACCAAACATTGATTTCGGGCGAATCCACGGGGCGCACACCCATAAAGCAGCTTAGATCATAAAACATTTTCAATGGTACTGCCGGATCCTCTATACAAGGCGCCAGCTGTGATCTGTTGGCTTTTTTGTGCGCGTTAAAAATAAGCCAGAGCATTATAGGATCCCAGTTCATGCTAATAAGCGCGTAACTAAATAAATAAAACTGCCGTCGATGAATTCCATGGCCTTGCTGATAAAATCGCGAACCTTCTTCCTGCATCAATCCGGCCAGAATTTCCGCAAAACTAATATATTGCTGCAAAATATCGTTATTTTGCTGTAAAGCTTTTTGGTAGTCAAAAAAGTGAAGAAGTCCGATCAACATGACCAAAGCGTTTCTGGCCACTGCCAGGGCCTCGGCCGGAACAAACCGTTGACCGGCTCCATCTGAACTATACACATAGAAACCATGACGGCTCTGAATGTGCATATCTAAAAGATTGAACAAATCCTGCAATTTAAAAGACCGGGCGTCATGTCCCGGGCAAACGTGCACTACCTGCCGTAAAGTACCCCAGTCATAGGTATTACGCAACTCCCGGCCCCGTTTTTTGCGTTCATCCTCTGACAACAAAGGAAATTGCCGTGTCAAAGCTTGCGTTTGGGCGGGCGTGGGGAAGTCCGCCCGTCCGTCATCATCATCGCCCAGAATAATTAATAAATCGGATACACCGCTGATCACAGACTCCCGGGAGAATCCGGCAGTTACCCGGGCCATTAAACTCCGGCCGTTCTCGGCCAAAAGATAAATTGCCTGACCTAGCTCGTTGGTAGTATGTATATTCAGTGCCCGTGTTGCCCCAGCTCCCCAAAAAATGACTGTTTCCGGCCAGATGGGCTTATAGCTAGGCAACTCACTCATCAAATTACCGCCTTCCGTAAATATAATCGTATTAGTAATACACATATTTACGAAATTTATGCGATCCATAATACTGGTCAGTGCTTTAAGTTTACGAAAGTTATTTAATAACACGCTGCGTTTATTGCAACACTTTCTAACTCAACGCTTTTTGTTTCGTTTCATCTCCAAGAACAAGCATGTCTACAGCTACCACAACCAACACCCCGGTAAACATCAGAAATACCATGGGAACCTTTTCCGGGCCTGTAATCATTGTGCCTACGGCCATCGGTGCGAAAATGCCGCCAATCCGGCCAAAAGCCGCCGCCCAGCCCACGCCGGTCGACCTTGCTTCTGTAGGATATAATTCCGGTGAATAAGTATACAGAACTCCCCACGCCCCGAGGTTAAAAAAGGACATCAAGCAACCCCAAAGATAGATTTCAGAAGTTGATGCGGCATGGCCGAACAGATACGCCGCAACGGCGCAGCCAAGGACAAAGGAGGCCATAGTCGGTTTACGGCCAATTTTGTCCACCAGGGCCGCAGCAGTAAAATAACCCGGAATTTGCGCCACCGTCATCCATAGCACGAACTCAATGGACTGAACTATGTTATGACCTGCTTTTACCAAAAGAGTCGGCAGCCAGAGAAAGATTCCATAATATGAAAATACAATACCAAACCACAATATCCACAAACAAATGGTGCGTTTTATATACAGGGAATTAAACAGCTGAGTGACACCGAAAGCCGGGGTTATCAAACATGTTTCATGCTCGGCGCTTGAAGGCTTCGGTCCGGGTGTTACACCAAGTTCATTTTCAATCCGGCTTACCAGGGCATGAGCTTCATCTACCCTGCCTTTTTTCACTAAATATAAAACAGATTCAGGAACGGCTCTCCAGAGATAAAAGACGTATAACGCGGGGACGGCACCAAGATAAAATGCCAGTTCCCAACCGTATTTCGGAATAATAAGATAAGAAACTATTGACGCAGTAAGCCAACCGAAAGCCCAGGAGCTTTCCAGCAATACAATCATCCGTCCACGGTATTTGGCGGGAGAGTATTCGCTCATCAGGGTAATAGCAACAGGCAACTGACCGCCGAGACCGAAGCCAACGAGAAACCGGAAAAACAGCAGCGACTCGTAACTCCATGCCATGCCGCAGGCTCCCGTACCCAGACTATAAATAAGTAAAGTTGCGGCAAAAACCCGTTTCCTGCCAATATAATCAGCAACCGTGCCTGCAAGCAGGGCACCGATAGACATACCCACCAAACCAATACTGCCAATATAGCCAACCTGCTCTCCAGTCAGCTTCCAAGCAGTCATCAACTTAGGCAAAACAAATGAGATAATACCAGTATCCATAGAGTCAAAAGCCCAGCCTAAACACATGACAAATAACAGGCGCCAGTGAAACTTGCCTAATGGTAGATTTCCTAAACGTTCGCAAATACCAGACATTTATAAGCCCCCTCAAATTGAATGATCAGTTAGTCAATAAAGAGTAATTCAATATTTGGCGAATTTTACCTTTATTTTATATTATTAAAAAATGCCCGGGAACGGGCATTTAAGGACAGGCTATAGAGCTTTTAAGCTAACTAAGCAGTCTTTCTTGGTTCTTCTGTGGGCAGACTTCAACCATTTTTCCTGCACTGTCAAGATATACTACCCGCTCAATCATTGCATTCTTGATCATCCGGCGGCAGAGAAGGCACGGTTCGCCGTTGGCTATAGAACCGTCCGCATTGAAGCCGGCAATATAAATAGTAGATCCCTTCATTTTTACAGGATCGCCATTAATAATAGCGTTTTGCTCGGCATGGACTCCTACGCACAGTTCATAACGCTCCCCCTTGGGAACATTCAGAGCTTCCCTTATACATACTCCTGTATCAACACAGTTGTCCTCCCCCCGGCAGGAACCGTTATATCCTGTGCTGACGACTACTGAATCATGGGTAATTACAGCTCCATACCGCCTGCGTAAACAGGTCGACCTTTGGGAAACGACACGGGCAATCTCAATAAAATATTCATCCCAGCCTGGTCGTCTATGAGTGATACTATTCATTGCTCCCCTCCTGCAAATAAGTTTATAAAGCGGCCTGCAGACAGCTCATCAAGCATATATAAATCAGTGCCATGCTTCAATAATAATCATAACTCAGCCCGTGACCGATTTCATAAAGATTATCAGCACCATTAATCCCGGGAATAGCCACAGGAAGTTTACCTGCAGGATTTATTCTGCCAAAAACCGCTTCTATCCCGGCAGTAATATTACTGTTATTTGTACCGTAAACAGCAATATATGCTTTGGCTTCAGGCATATAGGCAAGGTCATAGGGATTTCCCAGGGCAATAACGGCCAGCGGTTTCTTCACCTTATCGGCATACTCTACCACACTAGCGGGAAAATCAGCCGACCAATGGCCGGGGGTTCGACCGGCCAAATCTCTGCTGTATGAACCGAGGATTATGTAGTCTGCCTTGGCGAGTGATGTCATCAGCTTACTGTTGACATCATTTAGGTTATGCTTTCCCTCATAATTTAATTCTATCACTTCATCTGCCATTTTAGTATTTGCCGTCAGCAGGCGCAGCGGCTGCGCCATAGAATAAAGCATTTCCTTTCCCGGTGCCAACAGTACTATTTTTTTATCACCATCTAATTTAAATGGAAGTACAGCTCCTTCATTTTTAACAAGAGTTACGGCCTTTTCGGCCACAGCTTGCTCGGTTGCTTTATGTTCAGCACTGCCTACCGTGACATTTGCCTGTTGCACTCTATTTGCGACCGAATCCTTTGTACCTAATGCAAGCCGGCCTGCTTCAATTCTTGCAATGCCGTATTTTAGTTTTAATGTCAACAGCCGTTTTACCGATATGTCAATCCTTTCTTGGGAAATACGGCCATTTTTCACCGCTTCCACCAATGCTGCATAAGCTTTGTCTAAATCGGCAGGCATAAGTACAATATCAGCACCGGCCTGAACACATCTAATTACTGCATCCTCCGGATCAAAATTGGCGACAATGGCCCCCATATTCAACGCATCGGTAATTATTACACCATTAAAGCCCATTTCTCCTCTTAACAATTCTGTCAAAACTGTGTAAGACATGGTAGCAGGAAGAATAACCGGAGTCCCGTCCCGGCGAGAAATCAGTTTTGAGCTATCAAAGGCCGGAAAAGCGACATGAGTAGTCATAACCATGTCTGCCCCTGCCTTGATAGCCATCTGGAAAGGTATTAATTCCATTGTCTTTAGCCGTGCTTGACTATGAGGCACAACAGGCAGGCCTAAGTGAGAATCTATGATGGTATCACCATGACCGGGAAAATGTTTGACAGCAGCAATAATACCGGCATCATGAAGGCCCCGGATATAGGCAGCCCCATGTTCCCCCACCATTTGTGCATCTGCGCCAAAAGAACGCACACCAATCACCGGATTGCTGGGATTTACATTAACATCTAATACCGGAGCTAAATTGATATTTATACCTAAAACCTGCAGTTCCTCACCGATATCCCGGCCAACCTGATATGTTTCTTGCAAAGAATGGGTGGCACCTAGCGCCATGTTGCCCGGGAAAGCGGTGCCGGTCTGCAGTCGCGCTACCCGGCCACCTTCCTGATCAATAGCAATAAAAAGCGGTATGTTGCCTGAAACTGCTTGCAGTTGGTCTACTAGTTTTACTGTCTGGACGGTATTAACTACATTTTCTTTGAATAAAACCACGCCACCCAAATGATACTTGTCAATAATTCGCGCAATCCGAGCATTTATTTCTGTAACATCACGTCCCTGCCATTGCCTGAAAGCAGGCATCAGCAATTGTCCCACTTTTTCCTCCGGAGTCATGGCGGTAATGATATTATCAATTACTTGCCCGCTCTCTGCAGGCAAGACACTGCCATTGGCCAATACTCCCTCAATGCCGGTTGTTGCTAGAATCAGCAGGGCAATAATAAAACGGACTGCCAATAATTTACCTGCCCGCACCTGCCACTCTCCTCATTTGTATTATTTCTTTGATTATATCATACCACAGTATGTTCCTGAATAATAAAAAACCGCTAATGGATCTTGGGGAACGGCTAACCACAGAGGATACAGAGGACGCAGAGGGATTTATTATAATTAAACAAAAGAAGTGACTTACTCAAAATACATCGAGCAGTCACTTCTTTTTGTTTAAAGTTATTTTGTTCCAAAAATCCGGTCTCCGGCATCGCCCAGTCCTGGCACGATGTAACCATGTTCATTCAGGTGGCTGTCAACAGAAGCCGTGTACACCTCTATTTCAGGATGATGCTTGTTAACATATTTAACGCCTTCCGGCGCAGCTACCAGGCACATCAGTTTGATGTGTTTAGCACCCCTGCGTTTTAACATATCAATTGCTGCCACTGATGAGCCACCGGTAGCCAGCATGGGATCGATTACAACAAAATCCCGTTCGGCAACGTCGGTGGGCAATTTGCAGTAATATTCGACCGGTTTTAGGGTCTCAGGATCCCGGTATAAGCCTACATGGCCAACCTTAGCGGCAGGAATCAGACGCAGTACACCGTTGACCATCCCCAGGCCGGCCCGCAGAATAGGCACAACTCCCAGTTTCTTGCCTGCCAAGGATCTACATTTGCATTTGTCAACAGGTGTTTGTATTTCTATATCCTGCAATGGCAAATCACGGGTTATCTCATAAGCCATAAGCATAGAAATCTCTTCTAAAAGTTCACGAAATTCTTTTGGGCCTGTTTCTACATTCCGGATAAGGGACAGTTTATGTTGTATCAACGGGTGATCAATTATTTTTACTTGCATGCATGTTATCCACCTTTCGAAATACGCTTTGTACCTTGTGAATACGGCTAACCACAGAGGGCACAGAGGACACAGAGGGATTTATTAATAACCTTTACTCCCAGCGCGATATATATCGCGCCGTTTCCACTCTGTATACCCCGTGTACTCTGTGGTTCAAAAATTTCGTGGTAAAAATTAACGTACGGTTTACAAGCTTATGAATTCAATTTTAAGCTTATGCGTACAACGGATACTTCTGACATAGCTCACCCACCAGACTGACGGCGCGGGCTTTAGTATCACCGTCATCAGGTTTGGCAAGCACCGAAGCGATAATATCACCAATGACCTCCATATCTGCTTCTTTCATGCCGCGGGAAGTAACCGCCGGTGTACCAATACGAATGCCACTGGTAACCAAAGGACTGGCAGTATCAAAAGGAATGGCGTTTTTATTAACAGTAACGCCTACCTCATCCAGCAGTTTTTCAGCTTGTTTCCCGGTGAGGTTTTGCCCCCGCACATCAACTAACATTAGGTGATTGTCCGTACCGCCGGAAACAATGGTAAATCCGGAATCAGCCAGTTTACCGGCCAATGTAGCGGCATTCTTAATAACCTGACGCTGGTACAGACGAAATTCTTCGCTCAATGCTTCTTTAAAAGCCACCGCTTTGGCGGCGATAACATGCATCAACGGACCGCCCTGAATGCCGGGAAATACCGCTTTATCTATAGCCGAGGCATACTGCGCTTTGCACATAATAACACCGCCCCGCGGCCCACGCAGCGTTTTATGAGTAGTGGTAGTAACAAAATCAGCATGGGGGATCGGGCTGGGGTGCAGTCCCGCAGCAACCAAACCGGCAATATGAGCCATGTCCACCATGAACAATGTTCCGGCTTCACGGGCAATTTCTCCTAAGCGGGCAAAATCAATAATGCGTGGATACGCGCTGGCGCCGGCCACCAGTATTTTCGGCCGGTGTTTTAACGCTAATTCCCTTACTTCATCGTAATCAATGCGATAAGTATCAGGTTTTACACCATATGGCACGATCTTAAAATAACAGCCGGAAATGTTAACAGGACTACCATGAGTCAAATGCCCGCCATGGGCCAAATTCATACCCAGAATCGTATCGCCGGGCTTTAAAGCCGCAAAATATACTGCAGTATTGGCCTGGGCGCCCGAATGGGGCTGGACATTGACGTGATCAGCACTGAATAGCATTTTTATCCTGTCAATTGCCAACCGCTCCACTTCATCCACATACTCGCAGCCCCCATAATAGCGGTGCCCGGGATAGCCTTCAGCATATTTGTTCGTCAGCACCGAACCCTGCGCTTCCATTACCGCTTTGCTGACAAAGTTTTCAGATGCAATCAGCTCCAGTTTATTTTGTTGACGCTGACGTTCTAAATCAATATATTTGGCAATATCGGGATCAATTCCGTTAAGTATAGTCATTTCTACTTGCTCCTTCCTCGGTTCTCTGGATATTTGTCATATTAATCGTATACCGCCCGTGCGCCGCCAATTAGTTTTGGCCGGGTGCGGGCAGCGGAAACGAAAGCCTGACCTACATATTTTTGTTCTAAACGCACCGGTACAGCTACCCGTTTTAAGTGCATGCCAATCAATGTATTGCCGATATCAATTCCGGCATGTGCAGCAATAGTTTCAACAACGACGGCATCGGCAAAGTCTTTCATCGCCTGTGCAGCCAACGATCCTCCCGCCTTGGCGACAGGCCTGACACAAACCTCTTCCAGATTGTATTTTTCCATGACAGGTCTTTCTATCACTAAGGCCCTGTTCAAGTGCTCACAACACTGGATTGCTAAATAAACATGATAATTATTGGCCGCAGCCAATAAACCGATCAAAATAGCTTTGGCCACATCGGCCGAACCTGCCGAGCCAATTTTTTCGCCAAGTACTTCGCTGGTGCTGCAACCAACAACTAATATCTGTCCTTGCTTAAGACAGGCAATTTTTAGCAAATCTTCCGCCACCCCGGCTGCCTGACGGGTTACAAGTGCTAAATCAGCTTCCGCAGTCAAGTTCGCTCACCTCTAAACGTCATACTCTATTCACCTCAAGAGGGGAACTGCTGAAAAATCGCCATCTGCGGCGCCGTACAAGCTAATTACCGCAATAACTAGGAGTCCAGAACGTGCTCCTGCGGTCCTCGCTCCAACGTACAACCCAGTTCCTCGTCGCGCCCGGTCTGATTAATATCTACCTTGTGGTATATAAACCGTCGGTCGCAATAAATTAGAACTATAAAACGGAAGCACCTGACGATTTTTGAGCAGTTCGTGGCAATAGCAAGATAAGAATAGTAAAGGATAATTTAGCAACCCGCTTCCTCCATTTCGGTGATTTTTGCTACCCGGCCGGCATGACGGCCGCCGGCAAATTCGGTTGCCAGCCACTTTTCTACAATCATGAGCGCCGGTCCTGTACCGATAACCCGCTCACCTAGGGTCAATACATTGGCATCATTGTGTTCCCGTGCCATCTTCGCCGAAAAAATATCATGGCAAAGAGCCGCCCTGATGCCTTTAATTTTGTTAGCAGCAATACACACGCCAATGCCGGTGCCGCAGACAATAATGCCCCGGCTACATTCTCCGGACGCTACCGCCTGGCCTACACTCCGGGAAATGTCGGGGTAATCAACAGACTCTGTAGAATATGTACCGACATCACGAAAAGCAATTCCTTTTGCAGCTAACATTTTCATAATTTCTTCTTTTAAACGAAAACCACCATGATCACTACCAATTGCTACAAGCATAGTTTACCTCCTGTCACTTCTTACCTGTTTTTCTCCATTTAAAAATTTTTTCCTGCTAAAGTGACAATTTTTTCCCAAATTTTAGCTAACATTTTTTCAATTTGTTCAGCACAGGCCTGATAATCCTGATTGCTGCCGCCGAAGGGATCAGCCACGTCGCAGTCAGCTCCAGCATATTCTTTTAAAGAATACACCTTGCCGGCAGCCGCCGGCGCAATTTTAAGCACCGTCTGTTTGTGCCCAGCTGTCATAGTCAGCACTAAGTCGGCCGCTTCAGTGTATTCGGGTACAAGCTGGCGGGAAATATGGTTAGTCAAATTAAGGCCCCAGCTGCGCATAATAGCAAGTGCTCCTGCAGATGCAGGAAATTTGCCGCCTGTCGCAATACCAGCGGATGAAACCATAATCTTTTCATTCAATCCTGCCTGTTCTATTTTCCGGCGCAGCAAAACTTCTGCCATAGGGCTGCGGCAGGTATTGCCTGTGCAAATAATCAAGATACGCAACATATAGCTTCCTTCAACCCCTCACTACTAATAAATAGTATGTCCGCTACTATATTAATTTTACCATTATCTGCGATATTATAAAACCGCGAGTTTCCTAAAATATTTATTGTGTCACAGTAACCGTTGTTTGCATATATTAAAATTGGCCGTACATTTTCCATAATACCTTCGTTTAGTTTTTATGCAATAAAAACTATTAATTATATAGACTATTTGTTGGAGGTAATTAAATATGAATCAAAAAATTATAAAACCCCCGAAACTAGATGCTCTCATTTGTAATGAGGATAATAATACGCACTACTTATGCCCCCAGAATACAACTATATTGCAGACAGGCACAAATTTCAAAACCCAATACCGGACACTACTGCAATTTGATCTGTCCACACTGCCTTTTTTTTCAACGATCACTCGTGGTACATTAAATGTTTTTTTTGTGGGGGAAGATCCCGAAACCACCGGTACCCTCGGTGTTTTTCAAGTTTTATCTGAGTGGGATCCAAAAACCGTCACTTGGAGCAAACAGCCTTTAGTCAGCGCCTCGCCTGAAGATACCATTGCCATTCCTAACCAGGCAGGTACCTTAGTGACTTTTAATATCACCACACTTCTGCAAAACTGGAATACGAACAGGGCGGCCAATTTAGGCGTTATGTTGAAATTTATTGATGAATCATGCTGCAGTCTATTTGCTATAGCCGGCAAACAGCACCATGATTCCAGGTTTTGGCCGTACCTTGAATTAACCTTCGCAAACCAGTTAAGCCATAGCATACCGATAGATAGTGGAAAACTTCGCGCTACTCCCCTGGACCAACCACCAGTATCGGTAACTACCGCGCCTGCCGTACAATTTACCTCGGCTTTTAATGTGCTGGTTTATGATTATTCTTATCTTGTCGTTAACACTGGTGCAAATCCCGCTCTGGTTTTTTTGCAAGTGGGCCCTGACGGTGTAAACTTCTGGGAAAACCAAACAGCAATTACTACCGTTAATCCAGGCACTGTAGTCAGCCTTGTTCCCGATGTCATAGCAAAATTCGCCCGCGTCGGTTACCAGTCCCAGCCCGCCTCCCCCAATACGACCCTGCAAATCTATCTGCAAGGACGGACATATAACTGATGAAACACTATAAAAAAGTATAGATGCTTAAGCCGTAGATTGTACGTACTAGTTTTGTTTTTTAAACCGCCAAGGACGCCAAAAACGCCAAGGGTACTGGCGCGATATCATCGCGCTGGATAATTATCAAATTTCTTGGTGTTCTTGGCGTTCTTGGCGGTTAGATTATTTTAAGTGTTTACAGGTGCGATTAGCCTTGCCATCAGCGCCCTGTTTTAGCCTCAGTATCTGTTATCTTCACGTCAAATATGGCGGATTCGGAAACTTTTCCACTGTTTGTTGCAGCAAATCATTTCGGACCTTTTCGTATAAATTAATTAATTTTTTATAATATTTAGGCTCTTTAGGATCATGCTGTAAAGCTTTTTGATAAAAGGCGATGGCATCAAAATATAACTCCTGTCCCTGCTTTAGAGGTAGTAAGCCTTATCGCTGTCATGATATTTCGTAATGTGCTGCTGCAGATATTGCTCGGCTAGCTCTGAGTGCCCGTACTGATAAAAGAGATTTCCTACTGCCAGGTAATAATCCGGCAGCAATTTGGGACTCACACCCGACACCAGCAAAATGCAATGGCTGAGCCCCCCCTAAATCAAGCGCCCGCTTTAATATATCCAGTACCAGCGTCATTCCGTCCCTGCCGATAAGCGCAGGTACAGCCCGGTTGTAAGTATTCCTTAGAAGCTCAATAACGGCGGCAGTATCTTCGGACAAACCAATGGACAGCAATTCCTCCCCCAGTTTCCAGACAGTTAGACCATCTTCCTCCAACCAATAACTTATTAACTTGTTAAACTTGGCGTAAGGGCTTAACTTGTCGACTTCGTCAATTGCTTCCAGGATAGTCAGCGCTTCTAAGCCACGCCGCTGCTGAATAAGACATACCGCCTTTTCCATTAATGTCTCGGATGTAAAGAATGCATCAGTAACCTGCTGAAAATATTCCAGGGCTAAGCCATAGGCACCATGTTTGAACAACAACCATCCCAGTTGGAACTTGGCCTGCGGTGAGGAAATATCACAGATTTTACCGATAGCATACCGGGTATAGTCCGGATTTGTCCGCGGCCGCAAAATACTTACAATACCATCAAGTGCCGGCAAATAATTATTTTTATCCCGCAGGCTTTCAATATAAAAACGCAGCGCCTCTTCCTCGTTGCAAAGAATCTCTGCGATTTGGCCCAGGTAATAGCAAATGCGGTATCCTTGTATTCCTGCAAAAGAAGCATAATATACCGGTTGAGTAGGTGCCTGCAATGCTTTTAGAAAATATTCGTAGGCCAAACCGTACTCTCTTAATTGCAGATAGATTAGTCCCCCATAAAAATAAAGGTCAGCGTAATCAGGAAATATCACCGCTCCCTGCTGTACAGCGGCCAAAGCTGCTGCCAATTCGTTGGCGCCGTAATAAGCGCATACGATATAACGCATAATTTTGGGACCGTATATTACTTCCTTTAAGTTTCCACATCGGCAATCTTTTTAAATTCCCAGGCCGCCGCCAGATATTCCGCCGTCCGGCACAACTCCACTGCATGCTGAAACCTTAGCAACAGGTCATCTGGCTTATTGCTACATTCCTGCTCCAGCAGAATACGGCTGTGTCTTAGTATTTCTTTGTCTTTAAGGTGTTTGTCGAGACAGCCGTAATGGAAAAGAACCACATCCTCAATAATCTGATATTTCCCTCCGTCAAATTTCTCAGTAATTACATTGCCAATCTGCTCATGAACCGCTCCCCGGAACCGGTACTCCTGTTTATTGCGAAACAAACGGAATACGATATCTGTACTTGCTTCCGTAAAATCATTGTTGCCGGACAAATTGACAATTTTTATGAAATAACCTTCCACTTCCGGATTAAGAATAGCCTGACGTAAATTTGCCCCGCTTTCCGGCGTTAACTCTTCATCTGCGTCAATAAATATAATCCAATCACCGGTAGCCAGATCAATAGCGGCATTTCTGGCATCACTGAAATTATCATTCCATGGAAATAAATGAACTTTCGCCCCAAGGTCCCGGCAAGTTGACATGTTTTATCATTAGACCCTGTATCCACAACAATAATTTCGTCAGCCAACCCAGTTATACTATGTAAACATCGCCGGATGTTCTGTTCTTCATTTTTGACAATCAGGCACAAACTAATTGTTGTCATAAGATGCTCCATTTCCGGAAAGATATCTAATTCATTGCAAGTAATTCTTACATACACTACATTTATTGCAAAAATTTCACTGGCAATCGGCAGAAAGGGTGGACGGAACTCTAGCACTTGCGACAGATGGCAGCGAAATTCCGTCCACTCTTTCTGCCAGACCAGCCAAATTGCCACCTTTATTTTTTTATAGATAGTAAATTGTTTGAGCCAATACAGGGAAACCATGTTGGGCATAATGTCTTGATTATTGCGTCAAGGCAGCTGCACACGATATCATCAATGCAAACAACTGGTAACAACGAGCGATTAATACCCTTATCGGCATAAAGGCGGATCATTTCAGCGCTTAGTCTTAAATAGTCCTTTACAATCCGGGATAAATCATCTGCCGGCTGGTAGTGGGTTTCGACAAATAAATAATTGTCGCAAGCCGCCATCAGGGCTGGATTCCCCGGATTGCAGTTAAGCATATTTAATAATGCTGCTACCATAGCCAGAGGAACCTCCCCCTGCTTTATCAATATTAATTGTAATTTATTATTGATTTCCGGTGAGGCGAACTTACCAATTTGCTGCCAGCTAAGCTGACTTTTGCCTTTTTGCTTAATACCGATAATTTGCAGCAAGGGATATAATTGCTGCGGAACTATCTTCAAGGCAGTAAAATATTCTTTTTCTGCCTGATCATAATAACTTAAGGTATTATATAAGTCACCACACTGGCTATGAATAGCACTTGCCATACTCTTATCATCAATACCGGCAGCAGACTGCTGTAAAAGCCTGACAGCAGCTTCATAGTCGGCATCATGCAACGCTATAATACCTTTAAGCAACAATAGTTCGTAATTCTCCCGCACTATTGCCGCCATATTATTGATTAATTCTTTCGCCCGCGACACATCGCCGGTTTGCAGCAATCCTGCGGCCAGTGCCAACACAACTTTGTGAAAATATTCTTCCTTTCCTGTCATATACTGCAATGCCTTCGACAATTGTTCGTTACCACTGGCCACATCCCCCTGCTGCATGTATTCTATGCCAAGACTATAAAGTAAAAACGGGTGAGCGGGACTGTTCTCCAAAGCTTGATTAATTACCTCCATATTACGACAATGCTTGTTTTTGGCTTGTATATTTACATTCAGATAGCCCTGGTGAATAATTCTCAAATCTGCTAAAGCAAGTCCTGTCCCTTGATTCTGCGCCATTATGCAGCCCGCTACCTGTTCATGAATAGCTCCGGAAAAGCGATACTGCGGCCGGTTGCGAAACAGCCGGACTACTTGATCAAAAATCATGTCTTGACCGCTGCCGATGTAACTTTCAATACTGACATAATATCCTTCGATACCATCAGTTGTTAATAATTTGCTAAACTTACCGGCATCAACATCTGCTAACACCTCGTCAGCATCCAGCACCAGTATCCAATCTCCGGTTGCCTGATCCAGCCCGTAATTTCTGGCCTCAGCGAAATTATGCTGCCAATCAAAGGTAAACACCGTTGCTCCTGCCATGGTTGCCTGTTCAACTGTGGCGTCTTGTGACCCTGTATCGACAACAATTATTTCATCTATTAAGTGTCTGACACTATTAATGCAGCCGGCAATATTTGTCGCTTCGTTTTTGGTAATCATGCATAAAGTTACTCTGACATTTTCACTCATAGATATAAGCCTCGTGCCGAAATCCATTTATAGTCCATCAGTGAACGCACTTCCCCAGCTTTATTGTGAAAAAACTCTGCCAGCTCCAGGTTGCTTTCAGCAGATAATTTGGTTAATATCTCCATTATGGTGGTTATCAACTTATTAAACAATGTACTGGTTTGCGCCATTCCGGGGCACAGCCGTTTAAAACGCAAGCAGTTTTGCAAAATGGCTAAATAAGTCCGGATAACTTCTGTCTTACGGGAATCTTCCGGCTTGCTATAGCCGTGACCGGTGGTACTGCGGGCAATAATAGTCAGCAACGCCCAGGCCGTACTGCGCTGCGAGGGAAAATTTCGCCATAATACCAGCGTCTGCCGTTTGGCAGTATCATAATCTTCATTGAGAATATGAGCAACAATTTCTTCAGTGGCAATTTCCGGCCTGCCTTTTGGACAGCCGGTGACGTTGATGACGGCCAATGCTTCGTCTATGCGCCCGCTGTATAATAGGCATTTTATCTGCTTAATGTCTTGGCCAACGCTCAAAGCCGGTGACTCTTTGTAACACTGCGCAGCAAGCCCGGGTAAGCCCATTTCAAAAAACATCGACGCCAGTCGTTCCACCCATTGGTTGTATACCAGACTATTTTTATTTTTAAAATATGCAAATACATCGGGAGCGGATAAATTGGAAATTTTCAGCAAAAACAGGCCGTACAAAGACCCAATATATTCCGGGCAGACGTCAAGCGCCTGCCAATAGTATCTTTCAGCTAATTCATAAAACCCTGTTTTTTCATAGCAGTGTCCTAATTGATGAAAAGCAAGAAAACTTTCCGTACCCCGTAAATGATAAAAAACTGGTGGGGGACTTCCTAATTGTATTGCTTTATGGAAATAATCAATAGCATGATCAAATTTCCCCTTCGCTGCCAGAATTGTGCCAATTTCAAAGAATATATCGGTATAGCCCGGATATCGTTTACCCTCATTGAGGCAAACCGTGAAAGCGTCATGCAAGCGCCCCAGAATTTTTAGACAGTCAATCAAACGCCTTACCGCCATCCCCCTGAACAGGACACAGCCTGCGTCAATATTGGCAGCTGCCTCCTGGAGGCAGGGAAGTGCTTTTTCATGCCGATCCAAACATAACCATTCAACGCCCAGATAATATTTTAAAAAATAATTGTCAGGCTCACTGGCTAATGCCTGCTTAAGCAGCTGCAAATTACGGTGCCGCTTTTTATTGTAATCTTTACCTCCGACAAGTTTATGGCGAATAACCGGTGCACCTGCCATAACAACAACATTGGGGTTGTTTACCATTACCTGCTCATGAATTTTCCCGAAAAAACGATATTCACCTGTATTGCGAAAAAGGCGCAGAACGGCACACTGTTCGCAGGCCACACCACTCCCCATAAAAAGCGGCAGGAAAAAAACTTCCGTCTCCGGATGACTGGCAATTAACTGTCGCAAACCTCCGGCTTCAGCTTCCAGTTGTTCATCGGCATCCAGGCTAAGTACCCAGTCACCGGCACATTTAGCGATAGCAAAGTTGCGCGCAGCGCTAAAATCGCCATGCCACTCATAGGAATAAAGCTTGTCGGTAAATTCTCTGGCAATATTTAACGTTCCGTCACGTGATCCGGTATCAACAATGACAATCTCATCAACTTCCCCCCTGAAACTGTTAAGGCATGCCGCCAAGTTTTTTTCTTCGTCCCGTACAATCATGGCAACGCTTATTATTGGCGTCATGTTTTTGTCTCAGCCTTCGCTGACAGCATGCCCAAAGCCGCAAACTCCGGGTACTTATCTGTTGCCTGTTGCAGTAATTCTGAATGCTGCTTTTCATACAACTTAAGCAATTTAATATAATATTTAGGCTCTTGAGGCTCTAATTGCAACGCCTGCCGGTAATAGTCGGCGGCTTTAGGATATAATCCCTGCCGCTCTGTAATTTCAGCCAACAGATCGTATGTCCGGTCCGCACCGCTATTCTTTTGCAAAAACCGGCGCAGATATTGTTCGGCAATCTCTTCATATCCATATTGATAAAATATCTCTCCCAACTGCAGGTAATAATCCTGTAGCGACTGAGGATTTATATCTGACAGCAAAAGCGAACAAAGCTTCAATTCCCCAAGGTCAAGCGCCCGTTTCAAGATGCCCAGTACCAGTGTCATGCCTTCGCCGCCGATAGAACTAAGTGTATTCGTAATATAGATATTCTTTAAGAGCCTGATAACTGCGGCTGTATCTGCGGACAAACCAATGACCAGCAATTGTTCCCCAACCTCCCGGACCCTTTGCATGTCACCTGCAAACCAAAAACATAATAACTTATTAAACCTGGCATTGGGATTGAATTTGTTCTGCCCTTCAATAGCTTCCAGAATATTTAGCGCTTCTGTACTACGCCGCTGCTGTACAAAGCATATTGCCTTCTCCAACAGCAATTCTTCCGACCAAAATTGTTCAGGCACTTCCGCAAATTGTTCCCCGGCCAAAACATATGCACCATGCTTGAACAATAAACGTCCTATCAACAGCTTGGCCTGTGGCAAAGAAAAATCGCATAACTTATTAATCGCATTTTTGGTATCATCCGGGTTTATCCGCGGCTGCAGAATACCTAAAATATTATCAAGTGCCGTAATAAAACTATTATTATCCCGTAAACAAGCAATGTAGTGTTGTAAAGCTTCTTCTTCATTGCAAAACTTCTCCGCTATTTGTCCGAGGTAATAAAGTGAGCGGTAGCCTTGTATGCCGGCAAAAGATGCATAATGTACCGGCTGTTCCGGCATCTGCAGGGCTTTTTGAAAGTATTCATAAGCCAACCCATACTCTTTTAACTGATAATATATTTGCCCCCCATAAAAATAAAGGTCGGCATAATCAGGAAACAACTCCACTCCTAGTTGAACAGCAGTAAGTGCAGCAGGAAGTTTATTGGCCCAAATATAAGCATGGACAATATAACGCATAAGTTTGGGACCGTAATTTACCTCTCGTACATTTATCATACCGGCAAGTTTTTCAAATTCTTCCGCTGCCGGCAGATATTCTTGCGCCCGGCATAATTCCACTGCATACTGAAATCGTACCAGCGGATCATCCGGCTTATCCCTAAGCTCCTTCTCCAGCAGAACGCGGTTGCGTCTTAATTTATCTTTGGCCTTAACGTGGCTGTTAAGATAGCCGCAATGGTAAATAACGGCGTCATTAAGGTATTGGTAATTAAACCCGCCAATTTTTTCGGTAATTACATCAAATATTTGTTCATGAACCGCCCCTCTAAACCTGTAATCCGGTTTATTCCGAAATAGGCGGAATACCATATCGGCGCTGGTTTCCGGAAAATTATCATTGCCGGACAAATTGACAATTTTGATAAGGAAGCCCTCTACTTCCTGGCTCTGGATAGCCTTGCGCAAAATTGCACCGCTTTCTTTGGCCAACTCCTCATCCGCATCAAGAAACAAAATCCATTCACCTGTTGCCAAATCAAGGGAAGCATTTCTGGCATCGCTAAAATTGTTATTCCAGGCAAATGTATGAACTTTAGCCCCAAACTGTTGAGCAATTAGGCAGGTCTTATCACTAGACCCTGTGTCCACCACAATAATTTCGTCGACAACTCCGGCTACACTTTGTAAACAACGCCCAATATTTTGCTCTTCGTCCTTGGCAATCATACACAAGCTAATTCTAGTAGTCATAAAAAACCCCATTCTTTGAAAAGTTTTCTATATACTATATGCCAAAGACTAAATATCGCCACCCTTACGGTTAAAACAATCTTTTAACCTGCATGAGTGGCGATTTATTATGTTTTGTTGAGATTTAAGAAAAATATAGGGATACGGCTAACCACAGAGGACACAGAGGGATCTTATTATTACCCGAATTCATTGCTACGTCCTAAACTCAACACATTGCACTCTTTAGTTCTATTAATATCCTCATTCCTGCGCGATGGACATCGCGCCGTTTCCACTCTGTGTCCTTTGTGTCCTCTGTGGTTCAGAAATATCTAACAAAGACTATCATCAATAGAATATTTCCTAATTTAGGCTTTAGCTTTCTCAACCTCCGCCAATAGTGAGCTGAATATGGGAAACTCGGGATACTTCTCTGCTGCCTGCTTTAGGAGCTCACTGCGTGCCTTTTCATAGGATTTGATTAATTTGACATAATATTTGGGTTCCTGAGGTTCAAGCCGCAATGCCTGCTGGTAATAGTCAATAGCACCAGTATACGCTTGCTGGCTTTGTTTTATTTCTGCTAATAGGAAATAAGCGACGCTGCTGTTGCTGTTCTTTTGAATATGCAGGCAAAGGTATTGCTCTGCCTGTTCGACACGTCCATACTGATAAAATATCTCACCTAACGGCAAATAATAATTTGCCAGCGATTGGGGACTTACTCCGGACAGCAGTAAAGTACACTGCTCTAATTCTCCTAAATCAAGTGCCCGTTTTATGATACCCAGCAACAGTGCCACACCCTCACTGCCGACATTCCTTGGCCTGCCAGCATCACTGCCTATCAACAGTTCGATTACTGCAGCCGTATCTTCCGCCAAGCCAATAGCCAGTAATTCATGCCCCACTTCCAATATTTTTTGTCTGTCTCCCGCAAACCAGAAACATAACAACTTATTAAACCTGGCGTTGGCATTTAACTTCTCCGCTCCATCGAGTGCTGCCAAAATATTTAGTGCTTCCATACTGCGCCGCTGCTGGATAAAACATATTGCCTTCCATAACAATAGATCCGCTGTAAAAAATTCGTCAGGTATTCCAGTAAAATACTCCAAAGCTAAACCATAGGCGGCATGGTTGCACATCAACTGGCCAAGCAGTAATCTGACCTGCGGCGAAGCAATATCGCAGATTTTATTAATTGCGTATTTGGTATAATCAGGGCTTAACCGTGGTTGCAGGATGTCCACAATTCTGTCAAGGGCTGCGGTAAGAAGGGTGTTATCCCGCAGGCTGTCAATATAGTAACGCAACGCTTCTTCTTCATTACAGAACTTCTCGGCAATCTGACCCAAATAATAATATGACCGGAACCCTTGTACCCCCGCAATAGAAGCATAATGTGCCGGTTGTTCTGGCGTGTGCAATGCTTTTGTGAAATATTCGTAGGACAACCCGTACTCTCTCAGTTGATAATAGATCTGCCCTCCATAGAAGTAGAGATCCGCATAGTCAGGAAATAGTTCTACTCCCAGCCGCACAGCCGATAAGGCAGCAGTTCGCTCATTTGCCAGGTAATAAGCGTGAACAATATAACGCATAAGTCTTGGACCCAAAGTAACTTCCCTAACGTTTATCCGGGCTGCCAGTTTTTCAAATTCACGGGCAGCTGGCAAATATTCCGCCGCCCGGCACAATTCCGCCGCATAATGAAATCTGACTACCCAATCATCCGGTTTGTCGCCAAGTTCTTTTTCCAGCAACACAAGGTTGCGCCTTATTTTATCCTTGCCTTTTAGATGACTCACCAGGTAACCATCATGGGAAACAACCAAATCCTCAATAAATTCAAATAAAGGTTGCCCATGCTTCTCAATAATCGAATCGCTGATCTGCTCATGCACTGCTCCCCGAAACCGGTATTCCGGCCTATTCCTAAACACGCGAAATACCATATCCTCACTGATTTCCGGGAAGCTGTCATCACCGGAAACATTTACTATTTTAACATAATATCCTTCCACTCCCTGCTTCATGACGGCTTTACGCAAAATTGCGCCACTTTCTTTTGTTAATTCCTCATCAGCATCAAGAACCAATATCCAATCTCCTGTTGCCAGACCAAGGGCAGCATTTCTTGCATCACTAAAATTATCATTCCATTTAAACGACTGAACATTAGCCCCAAATTCTTGCGCAATTTGCCTTGTCTTATCACTCGACCCTGTGTCCACAACAATTATTTCATCAACTACCCCGGTTACACTTTGCAAACAACGGCCGATATTTTGTTCTTCATCTTTGGCTATCATACATAAACTAATTTTGGTTGTCATAAAAAACTCCACTCTTTTTAAAATATTTCTCGATTTACTATATGCCTCACCACCAGTATCGCCACCCTTGCGAGTTGCATATTTTTAATTGCCGCAAAGGTGGCAACTACTATGTATATTTTTTATTTGAAACTGGAACCTTTACCGGACTGCACCAATATTATGTAATGTAGGTTTAAAGCCTTGTCTGAGACTGTTACAAAATACCCATTACGTCATTGCGCTTATCAATCTGTGCAACTAGGTACTCCTTTGCCATACGGCTTCCCTAAATGCTTAGCATCAGGGCATTTGTAACACTTTCAAAAATTTTTAAAGAAGTGTGTTTTTTTAAAACATACTATGCCAACATTTTATTTAGGAGGGAATATATTTTGCCAAATTTTAAAATTATTCAGGACCAGCCTGAACGTGCTAAGGTACAGATTTTTGGTTCAAATACCAACGCGCCATTACAAACCGATAGTCTGGGTGTCCTGAGTGTTACAATTACCGGTGGAACGATTGCTGCGACCATTAATGCATTAACATCTGTTACCATTGCTGCAATGCCGTCTGTTACGGTTGCTTCATTGCCATCGGTTACCATTGCTTCAATGCCTTCAGTTACCATTGCTTCGTTGCCGTCGGTAACTGTTGCTGCGATACCTGATGTTACTGTTATTTCGCTGCCATCAGTCACCGTGGCCTCGTTGCCGTCAGTAACAGTCGCTGCGTTGCCTGATGTCACCGTTATTTCCCTGCCGTCGGTTACAGTTGCTTCATTGCCTTCAGTCACTGTCGCTGCGCTGCCTAATGTTACCGTTATTTCGCTACCGTCAGTTACAGTTGCTTCGCTCCCTTCAGTAACTGTTTCTTCGTTGCCTTCAGTCACTGTTGCGGCGTTGCCTGATGTTACTGTTATTTCCTTACCATCTGTCACCGTTGCTTCATTGCCTTCAGTCACTGTTGCTGCGCTGCCTGATATTACTGTTATTTCCTTACCGTCGGTTACAGTAGCTTCATTGCCATCAGTCACTGTCGCTGCGCTGCCTGATGTTACCGTTATTTCCTTACCGTCGGTTACCGTTGCTTCATTGCCTTCAGTCACTGTCGCTGCGCTGCCTGATGTTACCGTTATTTCGCTACCGTCAGTCACCGTTGCCTCATTGCCTTCGATAACTGTCGCTTCGCTGCCTGATGTTACTGTTATTTCCTTACCGTCTGTCACCGTTGCTTCGTTGCCAACTGTAACCGTTGCTTCACTGCCTGCCGTAACAATTGCAGGACTAAGCTTCTACGGCCTAACATTCCCGGATGTTCCTCTTGCCAGCGGCGCCACCGGTTTCTCCCCTAGCGCGGCAGGCACCGATATCTCCGCTTTTGATAAAACATCATGGTTCTTTATGTCTTCTGATACTACTGCCGCTGCCACGGTTGCATTGCAAGACAGTCCGAATGGTGTTGACTGGATAGATGACATTCCTGCAACTACAATAACCAGCAGCCCGACAATACTTGTTAATAACTTCTTCCTCAAATATTCACGGTTATATTTCTATAACGCCGGTGTCACAGCTACGACCATCAATACCATTTGGCTCAATGCACAAGGCTAATCAATAATTCTCCTAACAACTTAATAGTGCGAAAAAGGTGGCTCCCATAATTTAGGAGCCGCCTTTTTCATGAGTATATCTTTAACATGCAGACCAGTCAAGCAAATCGTTAGCGCGGCGATGGGGAACGGCTAACCACAGAGGACGCAGAGGGATTTTATTATTACGTGTGTTCCTTGATAAGTCCGAACCCAATGTATTACACCGTTCATAGTCCTCACAGCTGATACTTTATCCTTGCGCGATAACTATCGCAACCTTCCACTCTGTGTCCTCTGTGTCCTCTGTGGTTCAAAAATTATTCGTCCCCAGCTACCTACTGCCAGAAAGTCATAAATTCTGACAAGACAATAACTCACCTTCAATGAAAGGAGTTCATAATATACAAGGTAGTGAATAGAGTTGCTTGTCCAAACCTGGGCTTATAAAGCCTAAACGAATTATTATCAGGATAAGCCGAATCACAGCGGCAATATTTACGATGGGGGGTATCACTATAAACACCGAAACTACCAGTATTGTAATTCTGACCTTTAACCAACTTGACTATACAAAATTATGTATTGAAAGCATTCGCCAATATACCGCCGAAGGCTCATATGAGCTGATCGTTGTGGATAATCATTCGACTGATGGTACAGTTGATTGGTTAAGCGAACAAACAGATATTCGCACAATCTTCAATAGCCAGAACCTTGGTTTTCCCAAAGGCTGCAATCAGGGAATGGCCATTGCCACCGGTGATACTATCTTGCTGTTAAATAATGATATTATCGCAACTCATAATTGGCTCACTAATCTAATGAGCTGCTTATACAGCAGTAGTGATATCGGTGCCGTCGGACCGGTAACCAACAACTGTTCTAACTACCAGGTAGTCCCTGCGTCCTACCAATCTGCTAATGAATTGCACAACTTCGCCTGCCGTCACAATACTTCCCTGCCGGAACTGTGGGAAGAACGATTAAAATTGGTAGGCTTTTGCCTGTTAATTAAAAGAGAGGTTATCAATCAAATAGGCTTCCTGGATGAGGTTTTTACCCCAGGGAACTTTGAGGATGATGATTATTCGGTGAGGATAAGGCGGGCCGGCTACCGGCTGATGCTTTGCCGGGATACGTATATTCATCATTTCGGCAGTACGTCTTTTCGGGAAAAACAAGAAGAATATGTACAGCTTCTGGAACAAAACTGCAGGAAATTTGAAGCCAAGTGGGGTTATAACCCGCATCATACGCTGGCGATTCGTCATGATATTATTGATTTGATAGATGATTCACCAGACGCCGGAATGCGTGTATTGGAAGTCGGCTGTGCCTGCGGGGGAACTTTATTGCAAATTAAAAACCGGTATAAAAAGGCACAGCTATATGGCATTGAATCCAACCTCAACGCTGCGGAGGATGCAAAAAATTTTGCCCAGATACTTGTAGCTGATATTGAGCAAACCAAATTAGACTACCCGCAGGATTTTTTTGATTATATCATTCTTGCTGATGTTCTGGGACAATTGCGCAACCCATGGACAATATTAAACCAGCTTTATCAATATTTGGCTCCTGGCGGTAAAATATTGGCCAGTATTCCTAATGTAATGCATTTCACGATAATTAGAAATTTGCTTCATGGACGGTGGATGTACGAAAACTCAGGTATCTTGGCCAGAACGAATTTAAGATTCTTTACTTTAAGCGAAATAAATCAACTGTTTTCCGGGGCCGGATATACGATTAGTGACGGCAAGTCTTCAATACTCACCGGTTCGGAGGAAGATGCCAAATTTGTTGACAACCTCGTAAATTTGACCGGCAACCCAGCTTTGCGCAACCAGTTTCAGATATTCCAGTACCTGGTTAAGGCTGTTAAAAGTGGTGAACAAAATCGACAAATCCCTGATATTTCAGAAATCAATAATACTGAGAAATCTACTAAATCTGAAGTAATGCGAAACCTGACTTTCCTATTGAGAAGAATTGAACAAGACATCCAAAGGTCTGAAAATATAGCTAACCTGGTATGCCAGTTGAATGACGGCACGATTGCGGTAGAAGATATTCTAGAGGCTGTAAGCCGCTCGATAATAAAAAAGGCAGAGGTATTATATTTTATTTCCAGGGATTGCTTCGAGGAAAAAATGCTTAGTCATTCCTCAGATCTATTGAAACACGCCTATCAATTAACTGCTTACAATCCCTATACTGCCTGCAGTTTTACGCAAAATATATTGAACCTGATGCAAGAAATCCTGGAGACAACCCATGAATAACAATAAGATTTGTTTCATTACTTGCGTGAATGACGAGGAAGTCTATAAAGAGTGTTTGCTGTATATCCGTAATCTCATAGTGCCTGACGGATTTGAGCTTGAAACTATTGCTGTTAATAATGCCGAATATATGACAAAAGCATATAATGTTGCCATGACCGGCAGTAATGCTAAATATAAGATATATTTGCATCAGGACGTCTTCATCATAAATAAAAATTTCATCAGTAATATTGTTGATCTTTTTCGTAAAAATCCAAATATCGGCCTTTTGGGAGTCGCAGGTGCCAAAGCAATTCCCGTAACCGGTGTGTGGTGGGAATCAGCGGAAAAATACGGCAAGGTTTATGATAGCCATACAGGTATAATTGATCTGCTTGAGTTTAAAGAAGTGAGGCAGGCCTATGAAAAAGTTAAATGTCTTGATGGATTAATTCTGGTAACACAGTATGACGTTCCCTGGCGGGAAGATATTTTTACCGGCTGGCACTTCTATGATGTTTCACAAAGCCTTGAGTTTGACGGCAGAGGCTATGATATTGCCATTCCACGCCAATATGAACCTTGGTGTATCCATGACTGCGGCATTGTTAATGTCAGTAACGGATATAAGCGTTATAAGGAAGTATTTCTTGACGAATATTCGAAAACTCTTTTCCCGCTGGTAAGTATTCTCATTCCTGCGTATAACCAAACCGTATATTTGGAAACTGCTCTGGAGAGCGCATTAAATCAGGACTACAGAAACTGTGAAATCATTATTTGTGATGACAGCACAACTTATGATGTGCAGCTGCTGATTGCCGAATACCAAAAACGATTTGCCTCGATAAAATACTATAATAATGGCGGCCCCTTAGGGGGAAAGGGAACGGTAAACTTCCAGAAATGTTTTGATATTAGTGAAGGGGAATATATCAGTTATTTGCTGCATGATGATCTTTATATGCCTAATAGGATTAGCACCATGGTTCGTTACCTTATGGAAGATCCTAAAATAAAACTGGTAACTTCCTATAGAAAATTAATTGATGGGTGTGGTAATTTCCTGCCTGACCTCCCTGTCACGAAACCTTTATTTCCGGAAACTACAAGAATTAGTGGCGAATATATGGGAAAATTCATGCTGCAAAACATAGCAAATGTGATTGGCGAACCGACAACTGCAATGTTTCGCCGCAGTGACATTCATGACAAATTACTGGACTATCATGGGGAACGCATGCGCTGTCTGGGAGACGTGGCCATGTGGCTTAAGCTGATGATTGACGGTGATTTGGTATATATCCGGGAACCGCTTAGCTGTTTTAGGATCCATACCCAGCAGAACACCTGTGATGCGGGAATGCTCTTAACAGGCCCCATTGATTGGTATAAATTAATTGTCAATAACTATGACAACAATAGATTTATACCTAATATGGATGACTATCGTTCAGCATTAACAGGATGGATGATTAGACATAAACAAACGATGGACTCATCTGAATTAAAAAATGAGAAAGAATTATATGCAGAATTTTTAGAGTGCTATCAAAAAGTGCAATCATGCATTGATTAACAAGAAACTTAACGCCGAGGTAATCTATGCACCATAACTATCCACCTTTCATATGATACAACGCAAATGATGTTCATAATAATGGGGGATAAATATGAAGATTGATATGTGTAGAACTATTGACTTACCCAAAATTGGTGACCCTCGGGGAAATTTAACGTTTATTGAAAATAACTGGCATATCCCATTTGAAATTAAAAGAGTATTTTTTCTATATGATGTACCGGGTGGAGCAACAAGAGCCGGACATGCCAATAAGAAACTCCAGGAATTCATTATCGCAATGTCCGGTAGTTTTGATATTAGTTTAGATGATGGCTACGATAAGAAGCGAGTTAGTTTAAACCGCAGCTATCAGGGTTTATATATCCCCGGGATGATTTGGCGGGAAATCGATAATTTTTCATCCGGGTCGGTATGTTTGGTTTTGGCGTCTGAATTCTATGATGCAAATGATTATTATCGTGACTACCAGGAATATGTGACAGTCATACGAAAGGAGAAAACCAATGATTGTCCCATATCTTGATCTAAAAACGCCTTATCAGGAACTGCGTACTGAATTGGATGCAGCCTACGAACGGGTAATGAATTCGGGATGGTATATCCTGGGTGAAGAGGTTAAAGCCTTTGAAGCAGAATTCGCCGCTTATTGCAATGTTAAACACTGTATCGCGGTTGGCAACGGTTTGGAAGCATTGTATCTGACACTACGCGCCTGGGAAATAGGAAAAAATGACGAAATAATTGTACCTGCCAACACATTTATTGCTACCTGGCTGGCCGTTTCCTATACAGGCGCAAAACCCGTCCCGGTTGAACCTGACGAACATACCTATACTATTAATCCGGCTAAAATTGAAAGAGCCATAACGGCAAATACCAAGGCAATCATTCCAGTACATCTATACGGTCAGCCCGCTCCGATGACAGAAATCAATCAGTTGGCACAACAATACGGAGTCAAAGTACTGGAGGACGCAGCGCAAGCGCAAGGAGCGTTATATGACAATAAAAAAGCAGGCTCACTTGGCGACGCAGCCGGTTTTAGTTTTTATCCGGCCAAAAATCTGGGAGCATTAGGCGACGCCGGAGCTGTGACTACGAATGACGACCTGCTGGCACAAAAAATAAAATGCCTGCGCAACTATGGATCAGAAATTACCTATGTTAATAAGGTAAAAGGAGTAAATT
>JAEYSJ010000381.1 GCA_023434855.1 Bacillota bacterium
TAGAGGACTATGTAAAGCCCAATGTAAGAATAAAGTCATTTGATAAGTATGAGGGCTGTTTATGTGATTATGTAAAACCTAAGTTTGGCAGTATGCAGTTATCTAAAGTAAAAGAGCCCGACTTACAGAGATTTTTCATTTGGTTATTATCTGAAGGCGGAAGAAAAGGCCAGGGCTTATCCACCAGTACAGTAAAGGCAACAAGACGATATTTGAGTATGTGCTTTGACCAGGCTATAAGGTCCGGATTACTTGTAAAAAATGTGGTAAAGGATACGAGGCCTATTAAACTAGTAAAGAAAGATATTATGCCATTAGATAGAGAGCAAGCTGCAGCGTTAACCAATATTGCTAAGAGTACCGGTGAAATGCAGCATATTGCCATCTTACTGGCATTATCTACAGGTATGAGGCTTGGTGAGTTATTCGGTCTTAAATGGGATTGTGTTGATTTAAATAAAGGCGTAATTCAGGTAGTTAGGGCCCTAGTCACCAGTAAGTCAGGGCAGTTATTTCAAGAGCCGAAGACGGCGGCATCTCGCCGAAAAATACCGCTGCCGGCAGATGTGAATAAGGAGCTTAAAAAGTATAGGAAATGGCAGGACTGGCAACGGCATTTAATGGGCGATAAGTGGGAAGAAAATGACTTGGTTTTAGCTAATAATTATGGCCGGGCAGTTGATACAAGTAATTTTACATCCAGGTATTTCAAAGCTATGTTAGTCCAGGCAGGCGTCGATCGCAGTGTGAAATTTCATGACTTACGGCATACTCATGCAACGCTACTGCTGCTAAAGGGGGTAAATGTGAAAGTGGTGGCAGAGCGGCTGGGGCATACGAGCATAAAGATGACACTGGATACATATAGCCATGTGCTTCCGGATATGCAGGAGGCGGCGGTAAGGGCATTGGATGGATTATTTATAAAAACAATGTGATAATACTTATGCTAAAAAATTCCTAACAGTTTGCATATTGAGAAGTTCTTACTACACACAATAATCTGCCAAGTAGCTCGTTGTCTCCTAACTAATTTATTGGAAAAATTTAATATTGCTTATATTCAAGATATAAATCTGAGTTTAAAGGATTATATTTCAATCCATGGACTAAGTTTTTTGGGTGATTTTTGTACGTATAATTAGTAGGGGGCTGTTGGAAAGCGCTTGAGGGGGATTACAAAATCACAATAAGTGTAAATAAATAGTTTATTTATCTTTATTTTTGCAGGATTTTTCCATTTTGAAAGAAACTAATATATATTATATTAGTTTCTTTATGGAATACCGTATCCTCTAATGATTGAATACGGGAGGGATTTTAATGGATAGAGTTATGCGAGAAAAAATAAATCAAATAGCCCAAGCTGTGAGGGAAAGCTTTGATATACAAGTTCCTGTACTGGATATGGAACATGTAGTAAGTGAATTAGGTGGAACTATTGAGCGCGATTTTATGCTAACTGAATTTGCAGATGGAAAAATCGAAAAACTTAAAGATTCAGATTTAGCCTTTAGAATCTCAATTTCACCACTCCAACCAGAGACTAGACAAAGATTTTCAATAGCACATGAGATTGGACATTTGTTTATTCATATGGGCTATATGATTGATGATGATCTATGGAATAGTCCAGGGACTTATTATCGAAAACAAAGTGGAGAAGTAGAGTATCATGCAAATGAATTTGCTGCTGCTTTTCTTATGCCGAAGGAAGAGTATCGTCAAAAATTATTTGAGAATCAAATTGGAGAAAATAAGTTTAATTTAGGAACCGTAGCGGAGTATTTTGGTGTTTCATTGGAAGCAGCTGTAAATCGCGGCAGGTGGTTGGGCTTCTTGTCATGGTAATATCTAAACAAAAGTTACAGTCCTTAGTAAAAGAATTGCATAGTTCTTATGATGATGACAAACAAGAGTTAATCTTGTTTGTCTCTTTTGATATTGTAAATTCAAGTAAATATAAAACCTCAAATTATCATAATTGGTTTATGGTTCTTGATGTTATTTTTAAGAGAATAAGAACAGAAGTTTTGATGCGAATTGATAAAACAGAACCTTGGCGGAGTATTGGCGACGAAATAGTTTTTATTTTGCGAATAACTTGTAGAGAAGAAGTAGAGCATGCGATACAAACGACATTTAAAATTCTAAATGATATATCAAAGTTAATTAAGAGTGGTGACATATACCAGAACACTACTATTGAACAATCTGAAATAGATATACTAAGACAACAAAGTATTTTATCTCTTAAGGCATCTGCATGGATTGCAGTAGTTTCAAATACGCCCAAAAGAAATGTTCTGAATGTTATGTATATGTCGCAAACGGAAGATGGCTTTCCTTGTTTTGAATTTCAAGGAAACGATATAGATACGGGTTTTAGAGTATCTAAAAACACAAGAGATAGAAGATTAACATTATGTTTCGAGTTGGCTTATTTGATGTCCGAAAATAGCAAGGAAAACTCTAATCTATATATTATTTCATATCAGAGGTTGAAAGGTATCTGGGATAATCGGTTATATCCTGTTATCTGGTATCATGATAGTGATGTTGCGATGAGTACATTAGAAAATAGTTTTTATTATGATGAAGATGAAGAAGATGAATTAATTAAGGATTATTTTAGAAGAAAAGACGGGAAAAGTATTCGAGATAAAATTGATGGAAATATATTTTTTGAGTTAGATAAAATAGCTAAAGACCGGAATATGCAATATAAATTATCTAAAATTAAAGAATGTTTTTTAAATACACGTACTTGTACGGAAAAAATAATTGACTCGAATTTTTCTCAGGAAATTCATTGTGTTGCAGTGTGTTTAGATCGTGAAAATAAAAGGGTTTTAATGTTCAAGAGGAGTAAAACATTAAATAATTTCCCCGGGAAATGGGAATTTGGTTGCTCGGTTGTTAAGAAAAATATTACTTTTGAAGATAATTTGGAAAAAGATTATAAAATGTATTTCAATATTGATATTAAGGTATTACGCCCATTTAAAACTTATAATTTTACTGATGAGAAGAAAGGGCAAGTTTTAGGAGTACGTTTTATTGCTGAAATTCTCAATGCTGAGAATATAAAATGTAATGAAAAGTACTCTGAGTATAGATATATAGACCTGAATAATATTGATGAGATAGATAAAGAGGAGTACATTGATTATGAAGACTTTAAATTAATAATTAATGAGGTACTAACTAATGGGTGATGCTGATTTCAACCATAATCAATTTAAAAGATATATTTTAGATAAAAATTTTAATAGATATGATTTTTATATAGAAAAAGCAGATGAAAAGGCAAACTTTTTATTAGCATTTTCTGGAGCCTTGTGCGTTGGGTTGCTTTCACAAATTGATACTCTGTTTTCAAAAATTCCACACTTAACTGCATTTTATATACCTTTTCTTATAGTCATTACTATATCGGTGTTGTTACTTGGGGCAACTGCTTTTTTTGCGTGTCACGTCTTATTTCCGAGGGCTCCGCTCAGTCGCTCTCCACAGTCGGTCTTTTATTTTAATGATGTTAGACAGCATAAGGAAAATTTGTCGAGGTACCTGGACTTGTTAGATCAGGATGAAACAAAATTGATTGAAGATATGGCAAGTCAAAATATAGCTTTGGCATCTATATGCAGTGAAAAGATGAGTAATGTTAAGAATGCTACTCGGTGTTTAATAGGGGCTGTAATAGTAATATTTGTATTTTTAATAGCTATTTTAACTAAACAGAGTTTTTATTCTAATGAAATTAGATCTAAGTATAATGAAGCTATAGCAATTGAGGAAAGCGGAGCGACGTTGCATTATAGCCTTGCCAGACAATATGCTCAAAACGGAGACAGTGATTCGGCAATAGACGAATTAGAAAAAACAATACAACTAGATAAACGCTTTATTGAAATTATTAAAGAAGAGCAATGGTTTAAAAGCCTTAAGGATTCAAAGCAGTTTAGGGAGTTAACAGCAAAGGAAAACTAGTCAGGATTATGTCGGCGTGAGGTTATAGAGAATGGGTAGGAACGTGGGTAGGAATAGCCAGTAAAAAATAGTAGAATTTATATAACGAGTAAACAACTATATGCCGCAAACCCTTGATTATATTGAATTTGTAACAAATACATAAAACTAGTAAAAGTCCAGTTTTCCAATTCCCAAGCCGTGGGTCGCGAGTTCGAATCTCGTTGCCCGCTCCAAGTATATCAAGGCTCCAGGCAGTTTGCCTGGAGCTTTTTCGTCATGTTTGTATGCTATTAGTATGCTATGGCGCTTTTTACAGTAACTAGAGATAAAATTTATTACAAAGTGCATATTTGCAAGATTAGTTATCAGAAGGATTTCTGACATGTTGGAGTTGATTTCCATGAGGGGTGTGTATCCTCATACATCATTACTACTTGGGTAGAGGGGTGATTAGGCAGTTTGTAAAAAATATCGCACTTAGCTAAACGTTAGTAAGAAAAGCCTACGTTAATGCTGCAAAGTGCGATATCTAAAAATGTGCATATTAGATTTTTATATAACCACTAAGTGGTAGGAAGTATGTTGCTTTTTAACGCCAAATTTGAAAAATATTGCCTTCGGGTTTGCGCGGACTAACTACAAAATTCTTCGATGGATACCCTAAGATAATTGCTGCAGTAATAATTTCTGAGGTATCTAAGTTGAAATAAGACTTAATTTCAGAATATTGGGAGCTGTTCACACTCGATAATTCATTGTCAATTTCACCAACGATGCATGCACCAAGCCCTTGATTTGTCGCCTCTAAAATCATAAACCCGTACGCAATTCCCATGTTTTCAAAAGTTCGCGCCATTAAAGAAGAAGATGTATTAGCAAGTGCTTGGGCTATCTGGTTATTAAGAAAAGTTTTGTCGATATCTTCATTAGACATGGTGACACCTGTATTAGAAAGCAAATCTCGCAAACAATCTCTTTGATGGTTGCGTTCCCATGCTGCTAATGTGCCAACACATAAAATAACTGCTGGAGCTTTTCGTATTAGCGCACCTATTGAAAATCCTTCAGCTAACTTGGTTTTGTCTTCTTCTCCTGTAATAGCAATAAAGCGCCACGGTTGTATGTTTTTCCAAGATGGAGCTCTTCTTCCTGCGCTCATAATACTAAAAAGTTTTTCTTCCTCTACAGGTTGATTTGTAAATTTCCTTACACTTTTCCATTCAGTAATTTGTTTTAACATTGTAATCCTCCCATTAACATTTTTGTTTCTATACAAATATTTTGCATGAAAAATATTTAATCGAAAAATACCTTATAATTTATCGAGATATTTAAGAGCACTTTTCGAAAAATGACAATTTCTTTTTTTGTATATATTTTGCGTGCAAAATATATTTTGATAGTATTATAGCATTAACAATATTTTTCTACAAGTTCTAAATATATGTCAAATATTGTTTATCATAGTTACTATATGGCTATTCTGTTTTGGAGGCGT
>JAEYSJ010000069.1 GCA_023434855.1 Bacillota bacterium
TCATTGTTGCTTCATCAATAAAAGGCTCCAAAGCCTCAAAACCATATTTTAATTCTACCTGTTTCATATAACAAACCTCCTTAAGTGCTATGTAAGCTACGTTTTATTTATTTATATCATACTATTCTGATCGGAAAAATTCAAGTGCTTTTTACCAAAAAGATAAATTTTATTGATAATAATTATCCTTTATTTGAAACATAATGAAAAAGTTCACTTAGTGTATAAATCTCCATAAGCATTGACAGTAATTCTTGAATTATCTGAACGGAAGGAAATCCAAATTTTACATAGAACAAGATAGATATATGTAATAATTTGTAAGTCGGGGTTTAGTAGGAGTAGTTATGGATTATGTGCATCTATCAAAATTAACATCAACCATTGGTACTGCTTCCATAGTTCTCATTTACATCTATCTGTACGTGCTATATCGCCATCGCTATATGGGAATATGGGCTCTTGGCTGGCTGATTTTGCTCTCTCGGTATTTCATATTCGATTTAAGCCTGCTGCCCTGGAAAGAGTCCGTTCTAGGCCTATTCACCTACCAAATGATGATAATTGGAAGTGTACTCCTATTTGTCTGGGCTACTCATATCTTTATTAGCAAACAGCTAAGCAAATGGTGGGTATATGGAACATTTTTTGTATCTTTCCTATGTCTAGGCATCAATTTATTCTCTTCGTCTATAGTCTTTAAATTACTGCTTCCCATCTATTTTGGCTGCTTTATTTGTATATGGATTGGTATAACTTTTATTCGTAATCAGCAATTGCTTAAAACCGGCCGCTTAATTACTGGCTACGCTTACATTTTATGGAGCATTCTTAATCTAACTGCCCCGCTTATATTAGGAGGTTCATCCGCTCTACCTTGGGCACATACTATCGGCGGATTGTTGCGTTTATTCATAGCTGTGGGAACTTTAATCGTATACTTTGAAAACACCAGATCCGAATTAGCAAACAAAGAAACTCAATACCGTTTATTAGCCGAAAATGCAGCGGATGTGATTTATTCTTTACAGATTTTTCCTAAAGCCAAAATCGACTATATCAGTCCATCCGTTATGCACCTTACCGGATATTCACCAGAGGAATACTACTCTGACAATCAGTTAGGTTTTACTTTAATACATCCAGAAGACCATACTTTGCTGAAAGACTTTATCCGGAACTTCCCTAAAACTATTGAAACGCCACTAACGTTACGGATAATCCGTAAAGATCAAACCACCTTATGGCTTGAACAAAAATGTACACCAATTTTTAATGAAAGCGGTGACCTCATAGCGCTGCACGGGATTATCCGCGATATTACAACCCGAAAAAACTTAGAAAAAATAACCTCTATGCTGGATAGGATGAATGTTGTAGGAAGTATGGCCGCAACGGTAGCACATGAAATTAGAAATCCCATGACTACCGTACGCGGCTACTTACAAGTCATGGGTAGAAGAGAAAAATATCAGGAAGATAAAGAAATCTTTAAATTAATGATCGCAGAAATAGACAGGGCCAATACTATTATTAAAGAATACCTTTCCTTATCACGGGAAAAACGGGCAAATTTAGAAAAAAACTCACTAAACGCTATTATTGAAGCATTGTACCCCTTAATTCAAGCAGACGCTAATTCGGCTAAGATATTTTTAACGCTTAACCTTGGTACCATCCCCGATTTATTATTAGATGAAAACGAAATTCGTCAACTATTATTGAATCTGGTACGCAATAGTATTGAGGCTATGCCCAATGGAGGAAATCTAGCTATTCACACTTTCCAGGAGGAAAACTATGTTGTTTTAGCTGTCAGTGACCAGGGTTCAGGAATTCCATCTGAAATACTGGATAAATTAGGTACACCCTTTATCACCACAAAAGATACAGGTACAGGTTTGGGTCTCCCCATGTGCTATCAAATTGTACACAGACACAACGCAAAAATTAAAATTAGCACCCACCACGAAGGCACAACATTTCTTGTTTATTTCAATTACCCCGTATTATAGATTGAATATAGGATTAAGCCCTTTTTCAGTGAGTAATCAAGCTCCTGAAAAAGGGCTTTTTTCTATTATTTCAGTTGCATTTCTCGCCATATTTCTACATTTTTATAGGAATTAGTTCTGCTTTTTCCGTATTCTCACCAATACGGAGGTGGTATCTATGAAGGTGTAATTTTTCATGGCAACTATTAAAAAACATTGTATATGGAGGAGATATTAGATGAAAACTGACTTTGAAGAATCGATCAATATCAATATGGTGACTACTGATACTGAAAAAAAGGAAATTTATCGGTTTCGTTATCAGATTTACATTGAAGAAATGTCCCGGCCAATTACCAAAGTAGATCACGTTAATAAATGGCTATATGACGAGTTGGATGACTGGGGAATTCTATTATCCGCAAAAATTGGCAAAAAGCTAATTGCTACAGCCCGTATTAACATCGGTACCGTTCATAACTTTCCCCAACATGAGGTTGATTTTCTATCCTTAGAGGCATTTCAAAATTGTTATATTGACGATTTAGATCATAAGTTTGCTTTAACTACCAAAATTATGATTGATCCAACTCAGCGAAGTTCCCAAGCATTTTACTTACTTCTTGCTAAGTGCTACGAACTTTGCTACCAGAACGATGTACATTTTATGTTTGGGATTTGCAACTTGCATTTAATCCGTCTTTATGAAAAGTTAGGCACACACCGTTACGGTAAGAACGTATTTTCAATAGACTATGGACTCCTGACACCTATTGTCCTGCTTATTGATGATATTCAACATCTGCGCAAGATACGCTCTCCTCTTTTTCGTATTGCCCGTAAACGGAACACAATAAATTCCCAAACTGCAGAATGGTTCCAAACAAGATTTTTAAAAAATTCAGCCGTTATTAATAGTCAAATGATTACCGAAGAGGAACTGTGGGATGTCCTATGCGAGCGTTTAGCCGATCACCCCACTAAAGCAATCACCTTATTGAGTACATTAACCATACCGGAAGCAAAAAAATTTCTTCATAACTGCGGTAGTTACGTTCATTGTGATGCTGGCAACATCATTACAACACAAGGAGATATCAGTTATACCTATAACGTATTAATTTCTGGAAGGCTAAAATCTTTAACGTATTTACAGCCTCTTAAAGAATATCATATAGCCGGATGCCACTTTGGAGCCAATGGGCTGACCGAACACGTTAAGCATACTGAAGACATTGCCGCTATAAATTCCGCAGAAATTTTAGCACTATCTGGTATTGCCTTTCAAAGATTTTTTCATTTGTACCCTGAAATTGCTCATAAGATCGTTCAAAACAGTAAAAATCCTAAAAAAATTAATTACTAGTTTCCCCTTTTGAACCAAGATCAATATCGCCGTTACTCAATCGAGTAACGGCGATGTTTTATCAGGAGACCAATTCAGTTAATTATATACTTTATTGCGCAACGATAACACTGTCCCCCTGTTTAAGCTGGTCAATATTGCTGGTAATCACCAGGCTGTCCTGCGGGAGCGGAGCAGTGATTTCCACTTGCTCGCCAATAACTTCTCCAATAGTAATCTGCTGGCTGACTGCTTTCCCTTCAGCCGCCAGGAACACATAGTACGCCCCTTTTTCATCCTGGAGCAAGGCCGCAGCAGGCAGGGCGGCTACGGCAGCTTCCTGACCGGTCGCGATCCTCACGCTGGCAGCGGTGCCCGGAGTTAGACTATTTTCCGGTGACTGCAGCAGTTTAAGCTGCGCCATAAATGCGGCAATTTGTTTATCTTTTACTTCCGGATAAATACTGGCTACTTGTCCGGCCAGCTGCTGCTCACCTGCTTGTATAACAGCCTGTGCGCCCAGCTGAACGATATATAGTTCACTTTGTTCCAATGGCAGGACCACTTCCACATCCTGCCCGCTGCCAAGCGCCATAAGCTCCTGCCCTGACGAAATGGCACTGCCTGCAACTGCCACGCTGCCGG
>JAEYSJ010000141.1 GCA_023434855.1 Bacillota bacterium
AAAATTGAAGTAGTTACATTATTTAAAGCTACTTTACCGGAGGAAAGTATGGAGAAATGTTGTACTTGCGAAAAATGTAGTGCTGCAATTGAAGAAACCCTTTCAATTATTGGAAGTAAATGGACGTTTCTAATTTTATGGAATCTATATGAGGGCACTAAACGATTTAGTCAATTACAAAAGTCATTAAACGGAATAAGTCCTAAAACATTATCTCTTCGTTTGCATGAATTAGAAACTAATGGAGTTATAATAAAAACTGTCTATCCCGAGGTTCCGCCACGTGTTGAATACTCTATGACCGAGAAAGGGAATAACCTTAAGGATATATTTATTGCATTAATTAAATGGAGAAATAATTGCATGGAATAAAAAACTGTTGAATCAGGAAAATGCAAAAAGAACCAACCCTTGAATGAGTCGGTTCCAGTTATGCTTGGTTAAGACACTTTTTTTAGATACTGTTACCCGGAGAATTAGAACGTTAAACCTATAATCCAGGAGATTCGGACCCTGCTTCAGTATTATTACCTTCAAGACATTCGGAGGCTGCTGAGGAAGCAGCTGTTTTTGCCTCAGCTATAATGCTTCCTACCCCTTCCCGCAAGTTTTCGCTTATAGATAGCATACTAGCCGTAGCTGTTACTGCCGCAGAACGCAGTCCTCTTTTCACACATGGCACCGAAAGCGCCACTATAACACCGCCTGCTATTAATGCTAGCGGTGATGTGCGGCTTAATGCTTTCATTCCCCATTTAAGAAGCATTTCCACTAACCTCCTTTAAATAACAACATTTTTAATGTTACCAATACAGATGATATATATACAGCAAAAATAAAGGCGGCCAAAATACTTTGCCGCCTTTCAATAAGCTCTTCTCTTTGAAGTGCTATTTTAAATTATGCCCCTAAAGAATTATTTCCATTTTCTTGTTTTAATGGGCCAACTGTCAATGTTTTTGCATTCAATTGTTGTAAAATAATATCAGCTATGCGCATGGAACCATCCGTAATAACACTTTCTCCTTTGCAAACATCCGGCCCACTAGCTTTTGCTTTCTCAGCTAATAAATTAATTATATTGCACGCTTCTAAGGGTGAAGGACAATAGTGCCCTAAACAATTCTTCTTAATATATTCAATGTTTCCGGTTTCTTGAATACCAACCGCCGCGGTTATAATAAGCGGCCGGTTCGTAGCAACGCCTTCCATAATAGTACCTGGCCCGGCTTTTGAAACAACGACATCACTTGCCGTCATTAATGTCTCCATATTGCTGACAAAACCGTACACATACAGGTGCTTAGTATATTTTTTCCGCTTTACTAATTCATGATATAAATCTCTATTATTGCCTGTTACGACAAGGATTTGTTTTCCCTGGCATTCATTTTCCAAAGCAGCTAACCATTCGTTCATATTGCCGGCACCCACACCGCCGCCTGTCAGCAAAACCGTGAACCGATCAGCTTCGATGCCAAGTTCAGTGCGAGCTTGCTGCTGTGTTAGCTCACTGAGTACAAATTTAGGATGTATTGGAAAACCCGCATAAATAATACGACTACTGGGAATTCCATATTTTATTAAGGAGCTAACCGCTTCTTGTGTAGGTACCAGATACAAATCTGCGCCCGGAGTCGCCCATGATGCATGGATGGTGACCAAATCTGTCACCACCGTTATTATTGGCCAGGTTGAACGAGACATTTTACGGGTCAGTCGCAATAAACCTATAACTAACGGATGAACTGCAACTACCGCATCAGGCTGAATGATCGCTAAATTACGTTCAATATTCTGACGGCACTGGAAATACACCATCTTGGTGAGAGTGCTTATGCGACTGATACTATTCGTTCTGCGAAAGAAAAAGTTATTTAACCAGAGATGATTTTTGGAGCAATAATCGTAAATTTCCGGTGCTTTTTTTAAAACTGGAAAATCTGTTATACGCAAAAGATCAACAATAGCCGATTCCACATGGTGATTCCTATCAAGCGCGGCACTAATAGCTTCAGCGGCGCTGCGATGACCACCACCTGTGTCAGACATTGCAAACATAATCTTCTTTGGGATTACTGCCATAAGACCACCCCTTATTATTAGGTTTAAATCTAGCCTCCGGGATTTTACCTTCAATACTTCCCCAATTTTATTGTACTAAAGCAGTAAAATTGTTTGTTAGCAATTTGTAAAGAAATTGTTATTTTTTTTTGTCAGTTTGCAATATTATTTACAAGCTTTTTCTTGAACCAATCTATTATCTCTGGAAACACCTCATCTAAATAATCCATTGTACAATGTTCCGCATCTTTATAAAATCTCAGGGTCTTTTCCCCTTGTGCCCATCTCATAATTTTTTCCGCATGGATTTTCGGTGAAGGCATTACTTCATCTCTGCCAGCATGATAAAACAATAGGGGTATTTGTAAGTTGGGAGCATTCTCAATATCATAGTCAAATTTGCCGGCGGCTCCAGCTAATGTTTCACATCCGGTCATATACGCGACCCCTCGCCGCCAAATCGGATTCAGCTGTTTTAAGCCATCTAATCCGCCGATGTATACCATTCCGCTATTTCCTACAGTGCATTTCACTCTATTATCATAGGCTGCCGACACAGGTGCTAAATACCCGCCCAAGCTGAAACCAACTAATGCAATTTTCCCTAAATCAATTGCATCCATCTGTTGCTGCTCAAACCAGTCGATAATTGCTGATACGGCCTTGGGATATTCTTGCGCGTCAAATTTCATATCTTTCCATAATTCCCCTTGGCCTGGTCCATCAAATGTAAAAAAATTAAAGCCATGTTGTTTAAATAATGATCCGAACCAATGACCTTCGGCTTCTTTAATATTGTCCATCCCGTTGATGAAAATCATAAGCGGGCTGTTGGGAATTCCTGAAAGCCTTAAATATCCCCTAATTTTTACTCCATTGAAAGGTATTTCAATCTCTATTGGTCTTTCTTTGTCGTCATATAAACTAATTGCTTTTTTATAGCTTATTCTTGCTTTTTCCTGGGTTTTTTCTTTTTGATTACTGTCAATAAAAAATACATGTTGGCCAATATGGTAACAAGCTACCGCTTCGTGAAACAATGTTCTTGCTTTAAATTCATATCCCTCCGCCAGAGCTTGTGCGGCTGTCTCATATACCTGATCACCTTCTTTAGTCCATTCTTCACACCATTGTAACCAATTCGATACTCTTTTCACTACTCTTCTTAGTCGCCCGTAATCTATTCCCAGAAATAAAAATCTTCCATACCATTTATGATAAATTCTTTTCTCACTAAAGATAAATTTAAAGGCAAACCTTTCTTTTAAAGATAACTTAACCATAGAAATTCCTCCCCAGTGTTTTCGATTATTTTATTGAGACAGTTGTAACATATGATGTCTCAGGCAATTATCCCGTTAGACTAATTGTTCTACCATCCAGTCGCCCATTTGAGGCAAAAGTAGGTCAAAGCAGCTTGAGCAGACATGCTCTGCCCCCTCAAATATCCACAATTCTTTCGGGCCGGATGCCCAAGCGTGTATTTTTTTTGCCTGGCTGACATCAAAAATATCATCCTTATCGCCGTGTATCACTAACAGGGGCCTTGTCATCTTTCCGGCAAAAGGCGCAAGTGACAGATTTCCATACAAATTCTGCAGTTCTGTTTGATCCTGTATGCCAAACTGGGTGCAAAACGCAGCATGAACTGCCGGATAAAAGCTCAACAAGGCTGAAGCGTCAAAAAAACTGCCTAAGCAAATACAAGCTTTAATCCGTTTATCCAAAGCAGCAGATCGAATTGCCAAATGCCCGCCAAAGCTTACGCCAAATATCCCGATTTTCTCTGAGTCCGCTATGCACTGCTTGATAATAAAATCTACAATAGCTGAATTGACTACTTCGATGTCTGCATTCATCTTTGTTACACCAAAGAGTTCACCTTGCCCGGGGAAATCTATACACAGTGTAGAAATACCCCTTTTAAGAAAAACCTCAGCAAAATAGAACAATTCTACTTCTTTGGAAGAGTCCAAGCCGTTAATCAATATAACAATAGGAGCACCAGGCTTGGATACGCGCAGATACCCCGGAAGTTTCATATTTTGAAAAGAAATATTAATTCTGTCAGCTTTAGGAGTATAGAGTTGCATCATTTTGAAAAAATTGCCCTGCGATTGTTTCCGCAATCTTATTTTTGCCGGCGAGTAAGGCAAGAATAATTGAGCGTTATGGAAATAATCTGCCGCTTTGCGCCACCACTCCATCGCCGAAACAATTTTCCCCTGCTGCCATGCATCGTCCGCTGCATTCTCATAACCCTTGGCAAAATGCGAAAGCTCAGCGGCCCAAGATTCAAAATCAAGAGGATTCGCCTTTAATTTTTTAAAATCGCCATAAGACACTCCCAACCGTAATATTCTATGGTACAGCATTTCCAGTTCAGGAGAAACTCTACCTTTTTCCGAAACCATACTTTTACCTCCACAATATTCAAGATTTATGGTTCTTTCATTACTTGTCACGACAAGTATTGTGGAGAAAATTAGATATTCCGAGAAATCTTTGCAAGAATCTGTTTTAAAAATTTAATATCATTGTCATCTATATCTCTTTGGGCGCGTCTCAAAACATCAGTTGCAAGGGGAATGAGTTTTTCTTTCAAATCACGCCCCATATCTGTAAGGTAAACTAAAACGACTCTCTGGTCCTGTAAATCAGAAATTCTTTTAACCAATCCCTTGTTTTCCAGCTTACCCAAAATCCGGCCAGTATTAGGCTGATCTTTACCTGTTTTATCTGCTAAATCTTTCTGTGTTACCCCGTCTTCTTCCCATAGTCTGTTCAATACTGCCCATTGTTCAGCCGTTATATTGTACTGGCTAATACTGCGATTAAGTTCATTTTTCAATTTTCCGGCAACAACATTTACCCAGAAGCCGAATGAATCATCAAGTTTGAAGTACATAGTGCCCCCTTAAACTTGTCATGACAACTATTTATCATAATAAGAATATTTTATGGACAAAATTATTGTCAAGTAATAAGTTTTATCTCCAACAAATATTTTATGCAAATATTTGTTGGAGATTACTAATTTCATAAACAAACGCCCGTCCGGCAGATTTGCCGGACGGGTCCGTTACCATGCTTATTTTTCGCCAGATTCGCTTTTTTCTTCGCTGCTTTTGCAGCAGTTAAACTTTGTAATTATCTCCGGAACCATATCGATAAGTTTTTCAAAACTGCCGCCTTTCTTTATAGGAAGCATTTCTACACTATCACCTCTGATAACGAGTACCGCTGCCGGAGAAATTTTGGCGCCGCCGCCACCGCCACCGCCGACTCCTTTACAACCTTTCTCATCATGGCCGTCACCCCCGCCCGTTCCAGCGCCAAAACAAACATCAATAAATGGAACTAAGGTAGTATCGCCGATTTTAACGGGTTCACCCACAACTGTTTTAGTAGAAATAAACTTCTCGAAATTCTCGAAAATAGCATTTAAATTTTCCTTTACAAAATTCCCTGTATCAGTAGACATAGCCTTTTTCCCCCTTAAATTTAATTTGCTTGATTATTATATTTCTTACTGGCTTAGCTGCCAGGAATTTAACAAACAATATTACTGCCATGCCGATTATCAATCTTCCCTGGATGAGCAGCCGGGTTTCGAATAGTTCATCGTCAAATACCGGTTCAATATATACACCCGGAATATTCAGCGAGGTTAATATACTGATAGTCATGGCGGTATGGTAAGGGTTATCCAGCCCAATTCTCCCATTTACACTAAATGTTTGGGGTCTGATGTGTTTTAGTATATCTGTAAGAAGGCCGATGGTTTTCTGCAGCAACGCCTTATCTAAGAAATGCTGCCATTCAACACGGCTCTTTTTTATCGTAGTTGCCTTTTCATTATTAGCGCTGCTTTTAAAACGAATGCTTTTTCCAAAAAGATTAATCTGCTTACTCAAGCCATGAGAGCTGTCATAGGTATAATGAACATCGATACTGCGCCATAACCACATTACTCTGAATTCGCCAGCAAAAAATTCTTGTTTATCAATGTTTATATAATATTTCACAGGTATTGTTAAGGGCAATAACAGCAAAATAACACTAAGAATCGCGAGCAGCATCATGACAGGAACCTCGTCTGCAGCAGTTTGAAGCCACCTTTTAGAATGTTGCCGGATAAGGCGAATGCCGCCGCAGGTGTCTTACTTAAACCTTTTTTTAGGTAACTTTCCCCCGTCCTTGCCCCTGGGATAAATCTTATAAACATCCCGGCATTAGCGATGGTTTTTTTCTGCAGTTCCAATACCTCTTGCAAGCTCATGGAATTGTAGCTGCCGGCAAACAGACTGCTAAGAATTTTTTCTCTAATTTCCGGGACCTCGGAAGGTATCTCAATTCTGGTTTTTGCTAGCTCGTCAAGTTCCCAAAACAGCAGCTTTAATGTCAAAAGTTGATTTCTACAGTCGCTGCATAGTTTGAGATGTTCTTCAATAATAATCTTATCTAACGGTTCGATGGTTCCTTCAAGATAATCCTGCAGCAAATTTGCGTCAATTTTGCAGTCCATTATTGTACCTCCCAGACACCATATTGTTTTAATTTTTTCCGGAGAATATTTCTACCCCGGTGAAGATAAGTTTTTATTGTTCCGATGGGAGCCGACATGGCATTGCCGATTTCTGCGTAACTCATTCCGTCCAGATGCCGCAGAATGATAGCCAACTTCATTTCTGCCGGAAGTTCAGCGATTGTTTGGAGTAAGGTTGCTTTCGTGTCAGCTAAGATCACCGTAGTTTCTACATTGGTACTATCAGCAATAGTATTTTCTATCGTATTTTCATTATGATCTGCTGCCTGATACAGGGAGATGCTGCTAATACCGGCTGTTCGCAAGTGATTGAGGCAGGTATTTACCGTGATCCGTTTAATCCAAGGCAGCAGGGGTTTGCCTTCCTCAAAGTTGCGCATTCCCCGATAAATCTTAATAAATACATCCTGCATCAAATCAAGAGCATCTTCTTGGGAATGTGTATAGTAATTACAAATGGTATAAATATAACCTTCATAAGTTTTAAAAAGTGTTTCATAACCTTCACGGTCATTATGCTTACATTGTTTAACAATTTTTTCTTCTGAAGTACGCATAATGTCGCTACCTCGCAAAATCAATCATGTATTTCCTGTTAGAGTTTGTTTCAAAAAACATAACTTTCCTTAAAATTCTTTAAAGCTGTTACAAAATACCCGGATTCTAAGCCATATAGGAAGCCACACAGCAAATTTGTAACGTTAGGTAAGTTCAATGCACATGGGTATTTTGTAACAGCCTCTGTTATAATTTAATACACAGAATAAAAGAAAAAGTTTCAAATTAAAGACAACAATTACTAATATTGTTTTATGTATTTATTCCTAATGAAGTTGCCTCATTTGTTGCAGGATCATAGGCAATAAGGATATGTT